>CAZEBL010000044.1:0-14810 GCA_964510325.1 uncultured Melioribacter sp.
TCGGCGTGCGTCACCCGGATGTAGTCCGCGCAACAATTGTTGCAGCCGGACGCGTATGTAAACCGGCATTATTAATTATTTTTACGTTTCGTTCAATCATTATTTATTTCTTCCGATTAATGCATTAGCAAGCCAGATCATTAATTCTCTTCCTTCGGTATCCGGAAGACTTTTGGCATTCTTCAAAGCAAGATTAGTATAATGAAGGATTTCCTTTTTCGCATCATCAACAACATTAAGACGGTAATAAAGTTTTTTATAGGAATCGACCTCGGAGTTTTTAATTCCTTTATTCCTGATAATCTTCATCAACAATTTTTTATCATTACCTTTTGCTTTCTCGAGTGCTCTAATAAATAAAAAGGTTTTTTTCCCTTCAACAAGATCACTTCCAATTTTTTTACCGAATTTATCTTCTTCCCCAATTATATCCAAAAGATCATCCTGAATCTGAAATGCCATACCAAGATACTTTCCAAAATTTTCTGCCGCCTTAAGATGATTTTTATCTGCTCCTGCAATCTGAGCTCCAATAGAACAGCACATAACTGCAAGCGCTGCAGTCTTTTTGTAAATCATTACCTTATATTCATCAATCGTAACATCGCTTCTCAATTCGAATTCTTTATCAAGACTTTGACCTTCACACACTTCTATAATTCCATGTGTAAAGGTTTGTAAAATCTTTACTGCGTTTTCTTTACAATCTTTTAATAGACTTTCGTAAGATAGAGTAACAAGTATATCACCGGCAAGAATAGCAGTATTGGGATCATACTTAATGTGAAGGGTTGGTCTTCCTCTTCTCAAATCCGAATTATCCATTATGTCATCGTGCACGAGTGTAAAATTATGCAGTAATTCTACAGCTAATGC
This sequence comes from uncultured Melioribacter sp., assembly GCA_964510325.1. Taxonomy (GTDB): domain Bacteria; phylum Bacteroidota; class Ignavibacteria; order Ignavibacteriales; family Melioribacteraceae; genus DSXH01. Next base: position 877 of record CAZEBL010000044.1, read on the forward strand.
GGCATTATAGACTTGTGCAAAGGAACCTCCTACTGCTTTAGCAGAAGCAAGAACAAGAAACGGTCTTATCCTCTTTCCTCCACCTTCAAGAATATATTTACTTGGCTGATATAATGATTCCGGCTTCTTACCTTTAAAGTAGGCAGTTAATTTTGATTCGATTTTTTTTAATTCTTGCTTATAAATTTGGTCGGGTTTCAAAAAAGCTCCGATTTTCTTATCAATTTTTTCTTCTTGAAACTTTTTAAATCATGTGAACCGGTCAAATACATTATTTTCTTAATTGATTCAAACCAGTTTGTAATTAAATGTATAACACCATCCACACCATTAGAATTCACTTCGAGCAAAATTTTTCTTGCAGATCCAACAATATCAGAACCAAGCAATAGTGATTTAGCAATTTCATCAAAATTATTGATTCCACCTGATGAAATTAGCATGAACTTATGTTTCTTTTTTAAGTCGTTAATTGTTCTTAAGCAATACGATGTTGGTAACCCCCACTCCCTGAAATAATTCTCGTCTGAATTATTTCTTAGTAATTCAACAGCAGCCCAGCTTGTTCCTCCAGATCCGGCAACATCAATTCCTTTAATTCCGGCATTCAGTAATTCTTTAGCACACAATTTAGAAATTCCTGAACCAACTTCTTTTGCAATAAAAGGAATTTTTATTTCTGAGGTCAGCCGTTCAATTCTTTTTAGAAGTCCAGTAAAATGAGGTTTACCTTCCTTTTGCAACAATTCCTGAAGCGGATTAAGATGTATTACAAAAGCATCTGCTTCTATTAAATCAACCAGTTTTTTTACATCATTAATTGCATTCCTGGATTTTACGATTTCAGCAGCACCAAGATTCCCCATTACGGGGACATTACCGGCATTCTTAAGAACTACCTTATAAGAATTATGAAAAGTTTTATTTTCTAGTGCTTGTCTCTGGCTACCAACTCCAATGGGGATGTTAAGATCATTTGCTGCTATAGCTAATTTTTCATTCAGCTTTTCTGCTTCGGATGTTCCTCCTGTCATACAAGAAATTAAAAAAGGAAAAGAAATTTTCTTATTAAAAAAAGATGTAGTCAGGTTAATCTTATCTAAATCAACTTCTGTAGTAGCATAGTGTTCAAAATCATAGTACTCAAAGCCGCTGGTTTTTTGTTTGAACGTAACATCGCCGTTAAGACATAAATTGATATGGTCTTGTTTCCTATTTATAGTATCGTTCTTCATAACTCGGATTTTATTGAAATGCTATAACAAAATATAAATTTTCTTGCTTAGAATCTTATTGGTTCTTAATCATTAAAAAATATTTATTGAATCTGCCAATCATTTGAAATAAATTGACACACAAAATTCTAACATCCTAACGGGAAATAAAAATGTCTAAACCAAGATTAAGTTTCTGGCAAATATGGAACATGAGTTTCGGATTTTTAGGAATTCAGTTCGGATTTGCTCTTCAAAATGCAAATGTAAGTCGAATTTTTGAAACACTTGGAGCAGAGATTGATAAGATACCAATACTCTGGATTGCAGCGCCGGTAACGGGTTTAATTGTCCAACCTATAATAGGTCACATGAGTGATAAGACATGGAACCGGCTTGGCAGGAGACGTCCTTATTTCCTTGTAGGTGCAATACTTGCATCTGCAACACTACTTATAATGCCTAACTCTCCTTATCTCTGGTTTGCTGCCGGAATGTTATGGATACTTGACGCATCAATCAATATTTCGATGGAGCCATTCAGAGCGTTTGTAGGCGATATGCTTCCTTCTGAACAAAGAACAGTTGGATTTTCTATGCAGAGTTTCTTTATCGGCACCGGTGCCATTATTGCATCGGCATTACCATATATAATGACTAACTGGCTTGGAATTTCCAATACTGCACCCGAAGGTGAAATTCCCGCTTCTGTTAAATATTCTTTTTATATAGGTGGAATTGTTTTTTTATTTGCTGTTGTATGGACTGTATTCAGTTCAAAAGAATATTCTCCTGAAGAATTAAAAGCGTTTAGTGAATCCGAAAAAAAATTAAATAATGCGTCTTTTAGGGAATACGATAATAATCCAATAAGTAAGAACATTCTCTATAGAAACGGGCTTGTATGGTTTGTTGCTGGATTACTTCTTCTCTCCTTATTTCACTTTTTAATTTATATCGATTTGGGTTTGATAGTTTTATTCGGCGGTATAAGTCTATTCGGATTACTACAGATTCTTTCCGGATTACTAACAAGGGAGAAAAAGCAGTTAGGATTTGTAGAGGTTATCAATGATTTGTATAAGATGCCCAAAACAATGGTTCAACTCTCATTTGTTCAGTTCTTCTCGTGGTTCGCTTTATTTGCTATGTGGATTTATACAACACCGGCAGTAACACATCATATTTATGGTGCCACTGATAATGCATCGGAGCTCTACAATGAAGGCGCAAATTGGGTTGGAGTTTTAATGGCAGTCTATAATGGATTTGCAGCAATTATGGCTTTTGCAATTATGTGGATTGCAAAAAAGACAAGTAGAAAATTTGTTCATATGTTAAGTCTGGTTATTGGCGGAATAAGTCTCGCTTCATTTTATGTGATCAAAGATCCACAGGTACTTCTTATATCTGAATTGGGAATTGGATTAGCATGGGCATCTATTCTGGCAATGCCCTATGCAATACTTACAGGTTCACTTCCATCAAATAAGATGGGAGTTTACATGGGTATATTTAATTTCTTTATAGTTATCCCTCAAATAACTGCAGCAGCAATTCTGGGATTTTTTGTACGTAACTTATTTGGTAACGAAGCCATATATGCTCTTCTACTTGGCGGGTTATCGATGATTGTGGCCGGAATTTTTGTAATGTTTGTAAAGGATGAGGATTAGCAAATTAAAAGAGCCGGTTAATCGGCTCTTTTACTGATTTCTATTTATAATTACCTGAACAATATAATCATTCAAAAATTTTTGTTTCGATCCTCTTAAATCAAGAAGTATTACTTTAATAAATCTTTCTTTCTCTTTTATTTTCTCTGAATAAGTTGTACTAATCATTTTATAATCGTCAACCTTTTGCCAGTTAGAAACTTTACTCGACCAGCTATTATCGATACATTTTGCAATATCATCAGAAAGTTTCTTATATAATTGTTCGGCTTCCTTAAGATTATCCGTTTCAAGATAGACTGCATTGTAAGAAGCATCGGAATCATCAATGAAAGCATCCTTTGCATTGTTAAGTTTTACAAATGATTGTTTTGAATCAACCGGATTTTCAAAAAGAAGAAAATAAGCTTTTGCATGAGCAATAATAAAATTAAGTGTAGAACAAAAATCAGAATCCGCGGGTAACGTAAGGGAATTAGATGCAGCGAATGCATATTGTAAAGTATATTTACCAATGGCGTTTTGGTCTCCAATTACATATAAAACCCATTCACCCTCTTCAGGAACAGTTGTAATTAATGATGCAATATTACTATTGCTGCTACTTTGTTTAAAAACATTTCCCTTAGGAGTCACAAAAACAATCTTGGGCTCAAATTTTTCAGAATAAACTACAAAGTTAACACCTTCACCAGCATACAACGGAATTTTATAACCGTCATATCTTCCGAATCCTTCACTGTACGTATCACTTTTAGTAAGCTCTCCATTTACTTCATTGAATTCAACTTCGAATTGTGCACTTATTGGAAGTGAAATCAAAAATAATATAATTAGCACTTTCTTTTTCATTAAACCCCTTACTCTTTAGTGACCTGATTTGATTTTCAAATCCTTTGATAAAGAAGTTGGTGAATCTTTAACCATTAACCACAAAACAGAAGAAATAAGTAAAGTAGTTCCGCTAATAATGAATATAATATTTTTATCTGCTGCATTTTGAATAAACGTTCCAAGAACCAGACTAACTAATAGTTGAGGTAAAACTACCGAAAGGTTAAAAATTCCCATGAATAAACCCATTTTGGATTTATTAACTTTTTCCGACATTATAGCAAATGGCAAGCTGACAATTGCAGCCCAACCAATTCCACAAACGGCTATTAGTATCCAAACGTTTATTGCTGATGTACCGAAAAATACAATTCCAAAATAACCGAGAGACATAACTGCAACTGCGGTAAGATGAGTTTTTACTCTTCCAATTTTTTCCGTTATCGGCTCCAGAATAAATGCCGGTAATAAAGCACCAACCGCATTTAAGATTAAGAACGATATTGACAAGATCTGACCTGTTTCGTCGGGTGAAGTTGGATTCAATTTCTGTTCAACATATCCAATCATGTAAACAAACATAGTCTGAACACCAATCCACGAAAATGAATGTGCAAAAAGTAATTTTAAGAATTGGCTCCAATCAGTTTTTGAACTGGTAACACTTTCTTCTGATTGCTCTTTTTGAAGAGATTTAGTTTCTTTAATAAAAAACATTGGAATAATAGAAAATGCCAGAACAAGAATTACTCCGAAATAGATTAGAAAATAATTACCGAAAATTGCACCGATAGCATAAGCAAGAACTCCAAAAGAACCTGAGATGGTTTGCATCCACGTATAACCTTTTGTTCTTGGAACACCATCCGGTGTTACATCAGCAATAATCGATCTTGTTGGGTTAAAACTAATATTTATTGCAAGGTCTAAAGTTAAAGCTACAAAGACAGCAACAATTATGATGTTAGTGAATCCAAAGAAGTCGCTTATAACTCCAATATTAGGAAGAGCAAAAAGCATTAATGCTGCCAGCGTCCCGCCGATTAGAATAAAAGGTCGTCTCCTTCCACCCCAAAACCAAACATTATCGCTTATAAGACCAATAATTGGCTGACCAATAATACCAGCAAGTGGACCAGCTGCCCAGACAAATCCAATCTCGTGAAGATCTAAATTAAACTTAGTTCGCATTAGCCAGCTTAACGCTGCTATTTGGATTGAGAGAGCAAATCCCATTGCGGTTGCCGGTAAACTAAGAATAGCATAAAACGGTCTTGAAAGTTTCTTCTGCATCTCTAACATTTTAACCTCGTAAAAATTAAATCGTTTTACAAAACTGATTAATTAATTAGTTGCTTTACGTAATAAAACTTCATAGCCAAATGTTAATACTTCTCTAAATATGGGAATATCAGGTAATTTAATTTTAGGAAGTCCATATCGGTAACCATATATGGGTCTGAACAAAAAAAGCTCCTTTTTAACCGGAATAAAATTTTTGTTAAGACAAAGATTCTCGAATTTATTAATTACCATTCCAGTATTAAAGTGAAGTTTAATTTCATCGACATAATTTTCATTTTCAGAAAGTTGGCTTGCTATTTTTTTTAATATACTTGTGGGGAATAAATGAATATATGGTAAATATTTTAAAAAGCTTTTAGCAATCTGCTGGTGTCCTGCAAAGGGAGAATATTTTGGTGGAAAACTGATATAAATGTAACCGCCCGGTTTTAACAACCTGTCAATGTTCTCGAAGGCAGCATATTTGTTTTGTACATGTTCTATTACTTCTCTCATTATAATAAAATCAAATTCTTTACCGATTTTAGCCGAAAGATTTTCATCGGTAATATCTCCCTGGATTACATTTAAATTTGGATTTTTTTTTAAAGCGATTTGAATTCTTTCCGGACTTAGTTCAATTCCAAGAGAATCAATTCCAATTGAGCCAAGAATATCCAGCAAACCCCCTTCTGCACATCCAATTTCCAGAACTTTAAGTTGATGAAAGTTTGGAATATACTTTTGAAAGTAAGTTAAAAGATATTTTTCTGTAAACTCCTTCTGTTCGTAGAAATGTTTTTCAGCCATATATTCCTGTAGATAATCAAACAAAATTTAGTGAAAGTTTTGGTTGAAAAAAATTTTTGCCCGATCTAAAATATTTTAACAAAATTATTTGGAATCGGATAAATTCTTGCATTTATTTGACAATAAAAATAAATTTTGTCCGACTTTTTTGAAATTATGACAGATAATACATCAGACAAGAACATAACTGTAAATAGAAAAGCCCAGCACGAATATTTTATAATGCAAAAATTCGAAGCCGGGATTGTTCTTGTCGGTTCTGAAGTTAAATCTGCCAGACAGAATAAAGTTTCGCTTGTAGATAGTTATGCTGTAGTTGAAAATGGCGAAGTCTGGTTATACAATACTAATATAGCAGTGTATGATCAGGCAAGTATTAATAATCACGATCCTGTTAGAAAGCGAAAATTACTTTTGAATCGGAATGAAATTAGGAAGTTGATTAAAGGAACATCAGAAAAAGGTAATACTCTTATTCCATTGAGAATGTACTTTAAAAACGGTAAAGTGAAAGTTGAGATAGCATTAGCAACAGGTAAGAAAAAGTACGATAAGAGAGAAGATATTGCCAAAAGAGAAATAACACGTGAACTTCAGCGGAGGCTGAAATAATAATCGGAGTAATCTATTGAGTAAAAAACCTATCTTCCCCCCTGTTAATGAGCAGATGGATCTCATTAAGCGTGGTGCATTCGAAATTATCCCCGAAGATGAATTAGTTCAAAAACTGGAAAAATCTTACAAAGAAAATTCTCCACTCAAAATAAAATTAGGTTGCGACCCTACCAGACCGGATTTACATCTTGGTCATTCAGTAGTTTTACGTAAGTTGGCACAATTTCAGGATTTGGGACACGATGCAATTTTAATTGTAGGAGATTTCACAGGAATGATTGGAGATCCTTCCGGTAGAAATTCTTCGCGTCCACCTTTATCATTTGAAGAAGCACGTGAAAATGGTAAATCCTATTTTGAGCAAGCATCAAAAATTCTTCATAAAGAAAAAACCCGGATTGTATATAATTCCGAATGGTTGGGTAAAATGTCCTTCGAAGATGTAATTAAGCTTGCATCAAAATACACTGTTGCCAGAATGCTTGAGCGTGATGATTTTACGAAACGTTATAAGGGTGGAATTCCAATCCTCATCCATGAAATTCTTTATCCACTTGCACAGGCAATGGATTCGGTTGCAATAAATAGTGATGTTGAATTAGGTGGAACTGACCAGAAATTTAATCTACTGGTTGGTAGAGATATTCAAAGAGAGTTTGGAGCAAGTCCACAAGTAATTCTTACAATGCCACTACTTGTCGGTACCGATGGTGTAGAAAAGATGAGTAAATCACTGGATAATTATATCGGTATAAACGAATCGCCAAAAGATATTTTTGGTAAAACATTATCCATTGCCGATGAACTGATTTACACATATTTCGAATTAACAACTAATATTGGCAACGATGAATTAGCTAAGATCAGGCAATTACTTATAGATAAATCGGTTAACCCGAGAGATCTGAAAAGAAAATTAGCAAGAACTTTAGTCGGGATGTATCACTCCGAAGAAGCTGCAATAGCAGCAGAGAATGAATTTGACACAATATTTATTAAGAAAGGTTTACCCGATAATGTTCCAGAAATAAAAATAGAAGAAAGCAAATTGAACATACTTGATTTAATTGTTCATGTTGGGCTTGCTCCTTCCAAAGCAGAAGCAAGACGTCTGGTTCAACAAGGTGGTGTGACTATTGATGGTGAAAAAATTAGCGATATTACTCAAAACATAACATTTAACACAGAAAAAATTCTTAAAGTAGGGAAAAGGAATTTTATTAAATTACTTTGTTCATAAAATGGAGGAAACAAGAATTGTACGTTCCAACAAAAATCTTTTTCACAAAAGGAGTAGGAAAGCATAAAGAATATCTTGCATCATTCGAATTAGCACTTCGAAGTGCCGGTATTGAAATCTGTAATTTGGTTTCTGTTAGCAGTATTTTCCCGGTAGGTGCTAAAATTATTTCAAGAAGCCAGGGATTAAAATTGTTAAAACCGGGTCAGATTACACATTGCGTAATGGCCCGTAATGCAACTAACGAACCGAATAGATTAATTGCTTCTTCAATTGGTGTGGCAATTCCAGCAAATAAAACTATGTATGGCTATCTTTCTGAACATCATCCTTATGGCGAAACGGAAAAAGTTGCTGGCGATTATGCTGAAGATCTTGCTGCAACAATGCTTGCAACAACTCTCGGAGTTGAATTTGATGCTGAAAAAGCATGGAATGAAAGAGAGCAGGTTTATAAAATGTCCGGTAAAATTGTAAGAAGCTTCAATGTAACACAATCTGCTCAGGGCGATAAACGAGGTTTGTGGACAACAGTTATTGCTGTTGGAATTTTATTGCCGTAATTATAGTAGAGAGGTTATTAAATGATGACCTCTCTTTTCTTTATCAAACCTACAATATGAATTAGTCCTGCAAATGAAAGACCGATAATCATCGGTTCAATCATTGTTATAAATCCTGAAGTGAATACTTCTCTTATAAAATGCCATACTATACTTGTAAAGGACCCCACAATTATTTCGATTAAGGCTATTTTTCCTGAAACTCTTAATTTCTCGAAGTATGCGCCAAATATAAGTAGAATAATTCCCGGTATACAGAAACTTCCTATCCAATACCACAAATCAATGACTGATTGGATAGCGGCAGAGAGAATGATAGCTATTATTCCTGAGATAATAATCCCCATTCTAACAAATAGCACAATATTTATTTCTGATACTTTTCTACCGAATAATTTTGACAACAAATCATTTCCAAAAGTAGTACCGCTAATAAATAAAAAACTATTAGACGTCGAAATAATTGTCGCAAATAAAGCTGCATAAAAAATTCCCTTTAAACCACTGGTTAATACTCTTTCAGCATATAAAGGGAAAGAAAAAACCGGATTGTCTAAATTCGGTAGAACAGCACGTGCAAATAATCCGGTTGTTGTAGTTAATAGATCGAACAGGATCCAGAAGAAAACAGAAATTATAATCCCCCACTTTGCTGTATTACCGGTTTTTGCTGCATAGCATCTTTGATGAAAACCCGGATCAACAAATGTCCATAGTGCTATTAAAAACCATACTATCAGGTAAAACGGTGAAACTCCCCCGGTAATACTAAGATGAGTTTCAGGAAGTGATTTGTATAAAAAATCTGTACCGCCAATATTCTTTAATGAAAAATATACTATAATTGCAAATCCTATAAACATTATAAAAAACTGAAAAACATCCGTATATAGATCACTTTTATACCCTCCTCTTATCAAATAAATTGAAGAAAGTAGAGTGGCTATTATTAGTGAGGGAATTAAATCCAAACCAAAAATTAAATTAATTAAGCTGCCTATCATTAGTATGTAAGGGGCTGGCGAAACTAAAATAAAAATTAATAATGATGTAATTATTCCTACACTTTTTCCATATACTAATTCAAGCTTGTCAGGTATTGTGTAGAGAGAAGCACTTCTGATTTTTGGAGCAAATAAAAATGCAAATATTATTGCAAATATGTAGTAAGGTAAACCTTGTGTTATCCAGCTAAACAATCCATTCCGGTAAGTAAATTCTCCCACACCTAGAATGCCGCCATACCATGTAGAAACGTTGGTAAGAATAAAAAGAATTAATCCAACTTTCCTGCTATTTAGAAGATACTCTTCCTTGCCGCTAATCTTATTCTGAAATCCCGGTAGCAAACCAATGATAACCAAAGCTAAGAAAAACAGAAGTATTATAATTATATCGAGTGTGCTAAATGAAATCATGTTTTTTCATTAGCTCAAAGTCTCTAACAACAAAAATATTCCCACTTGTAATTTTCAATTCAACTTTATCATTTAAAGCGATATTACTTGTACTTTCTTTTTCTCCAAATGGTAGTGCAATATTGTTTAATTGATACTTAAGTCCCTTTGATGATATCCGTGTATTACTTTTAATACCATATAAAGAAATTACTTCTCCCATTACCGTATTTAACGAAACATTTCCGCTATATGTACGGAGTATGGATTTTTGATGAACAACTGAAACCGATATTTTTTTAGAGAACTTTAATACTATTCCTAAATTACAAAACGAATGATCGAGTCGGTCACCTGTAGCACCTAATAATACTGCTTCAGTAAATTTATTCTTGATGGCATACTTTAAACATTTTTCAACGTCTGTGTCATTCTGCCGACTAATTTTTATAATAGTTGATTTGTTTTTATAATAATTCAATGCGACATTTTTAATTGAATCGAGATCACCGATAATAAAATCGGGCAACAATTTAAGCTTTATGGCTGTATTTGCACCGCCATCCGCACAAATTAAAGTTGAGTAACCCTTTTCAACTAAGAAATTTATAGTTGATTTTTTGGGCGGTTGACCATTTGCCAGAATAATACACTTTTTCATAAACCGATTTTCATCCCGATTAAAAAATTCCTCTCTGCAGCCGGAAAGTACTCTTTACCAATTCCGTATGAGGCATAAAGATTATTTAATAAATTATTTACCTGGAAAAAGAATTTAAGATTGTTAAAATATGGTTCCAGTTCAAATTCATATGACGAATATAAATTGATAATAAAATATCCATCCACTTTATTATCTACATAATCAATTATAACAGGATATTTCTGAGTGTATTCTAAAAGATTACTATCATAATTATCAGTAAAGAATTCACCAACATACTTAAATTCAATTTGCGAAAAGAGTCCATTATGATTGTATTTTAATAATGCATTAAATGTTACATCTGGAAATCCGCTTATCCTGTTATTAGACAGATTTAGTTGAGTAGTCTTTTTAATTCCTGAATTCGAATCTCTGTATTTTACAAAGGTTGAACCGCTACTAATGTAATTCTTACTTAATGAACCGTTAAAAACAAATTCCCATGATTGGTTTAGTTTATAATTGAATGTTCCCTCGATTCCATAATGAATTGTTCTATCCATATTACCAGTTACAGGTTGTCCAAAACGATCCACCTGTCCTTTCTTAACGATTTCATCATTAAATAACATATAGAAAAAATTTAGTGATGAAGCAATATTATTAAATGAATAATTCGCTCCGAGTTCAAATCCATTCATATTCTCCGGTTTCACTAATGGTTGCGAGAAATCATAATTACCATTTTTGTCTAATTCAAATTGCGGAATTGCTCCACCGCTGGATTCAGCCGCATCGTAGTAGTTTTTTAAATTTGGTTCCCGCGATACATTAGCATATGAAAAATATAAATTGATTTTATCATTGTACTTATAGTTAAGTCCAATTCTTGGATTAATAAATAAATTATCAATCTCAAATTCATTATTAAGATATCTTTCGTTTTTCAATTTATAATTATGATAAGCAAATTGAACCTCGGCAAGTATATTTACATAGTCGTTAAGCTTATAATTTTCGTTTAGAAATATATTGAAAATATCTTTTGCACCTTCGTAATAGTAGTACCGGTAATCTTTTGTAATACCGGCGGGTAAATTCTCTCCATAATTAAGACTTCCCCAATGAATGGAATTGTGGAATCTCAATTCACCTCCAACAATTAATTCACCCGATGGATGTTTTATACTTAGTCGAGGTATCCAACCCCATTGTTTATTTTCTACCATAGCACGAATTAAAACATTTCCCGGATTCTGAAGTGGTCTGAATCCATTTTCGGATGTTAATCTAAAATAAGTTGTATCTCCCCATGAACCATCGTAATCAAAAAAACCATTTCCTAAGACGGCAAAAAGTGCAGAATTAATAACAAAATTTTCATTTATTCTAAATTCATTGAGTAATTCGAAATGTGGTTGAGAGAAATTTTCAATCTCATCAGGTCGTCTTTCAACTTTGTATGTATAACCATTATTATTTGCCTCCCAGTATGATAAATTTTCTTTACGAAGATTTTCATCCTTGATTGCAAACTTGGGTAATCCATTATAAGCAAGTCCATCAGCCACCGGACCGCCAAAGATGTTAATTTGTGTTGTAATATTTTCATCATATCGAACGGCTGAAAGATAGTAAGACTTAAAATCGACCCAGCTATTGTTACGATAACCGCTGCTTAATGTTTGTGAGAGTTTTGCATAGAATGAATATTTCTGATTAATCAATCCACTTGAAAACGATGCGCTATATTTTCTTGTATTGTAATAGCCAAGAGAAGACGATAATTCAAATCTCGGCTTATCAGAAAATGCTGATGTTATAATATTAATGGCGCCACCAATAGCCGGATACCCTGTAATTCCAGAACCGGCACCTCTTTGAACCTGAATTAATTCTGTACTTTCAGTTAGATCAGTAAAATTATGCCAGTATAAATTATGGTCTTCCGGATCATTCTGAGGTATTCCATTTATTGAAACAGATATTCGTCGCTGGTCAAAGCCACGGATACTAAGGTAGTTATAACCAATCCCATTTCCGTTTTCAGAGTAAAATGTAGCCGATGGTAAGTAGCTTAATATTTCAGGAATATCCTGAGTAGTATATGAGGAGGTTAAATCTTTCCTATTAAGTTTTGTAAAGCTGATTGGTGTAATACCTTCTTTTGCAATTGTCGCTTTTACAAGAATTGTTTGACTTGTAATAATCTTACTATCGAGAAATATTTCTTTTGATTTCGTAATTAAATAATCGACAGGAATTTCTTTTGTATCGTAGGCGATATGTGATATACGAAGGATATCATCCTTGTTAAATTCACCTTTTAGAACAAAATAACCATTCTCATCGGCAGCTGTACCAATTCCTTTTCCAACAACAATAATATTAGCATAGGGTATTGATTCTTTTGTTGATGAGTTCAGAATTTTGCCATCAACAGAAAATAGTTGTGCAAATGAAGCAGAACATAAAGAGAATAGAAGAACAATTAAGTTTTTCATTTTACTCCTCCTCCGGTTCAACCGGATTATTATGAGAAATAAAAAAGCCGTTTGGAAAACGGCTTACTTAATTTTTCTCCAACCGTTTTCCTACGCTGGCATTACCCAGATCAGGTTCGAGGGTTTGTTCTCAGCCGCATTTAATATGCCGGCACCCCTAACGACTTTTTACAATCTAAAGAAAGAACTTTTTAGTTAGTTAATATTTTTAATTTCTGACCTACCTTAACTCTATCGGATGTTAAGTTATTCCAAGCCATAATATCCGCTACTACAACTTTATAAAATTTTGCAATAGTCCACAAGGACTCACCTCCTTGCACTATATGCAAATTGCTTTTTGGTGAATTCTGTTTTGTATCCGAAACAGTTTTATTTGAGGAAGTGGGTTTTGATTCAGAATAAATTATTAAATTTTTTCCGGCAACTATATTATTATTTTTAAGATTATTCCAATTCTTTAGATCAGCAACACTTACATTAAATTCCTCAGCAATTTTCCCCAACACATCATTAGGCTTAATTGTATAGTTAATTACATTCGAATTTTTAGGTGTAGTATTATCACCAAATGATTTTACATCATCTTTACCATGTATTGTAAGTTCTTGATTTACCACTATTTTATTAGAATTGAGATTATTCCATTTTCTTAAAGAATATTCACTAATATTAAATTTTCTTGCAATCTCACTAATCGTATCGCCTTTACGAACTTTATACCTCGTTGTGTTACCTGTGAGTAAATTATTTTTATTTGATTTACTGCTTGCAATATTCTTAGGATCTCCAGTATAAATAACTAATTTCCTGCCCATATAAATGTTATTACTGGATAAGTTATTCCATTCCTTAATCTGGTTTACAGAAACACCATACTTTGCAGCAATTGCAGATAAAGTTTCTCCATTTCTAATTCTATGCTCAACCCATGTATCACCGGAATTTACAAATAGAATCTGGTTTTTTTCTCCTTCGCTAAGACTATTGATTTTTGAATAATAATCAGCCTTTTCTTCAGGGACGTAAATAGTAATCTCTTGTCCCACTTTTACTCTTGAAGTGTAAGGTAAATTATTCCAGTTTCTTAAATCGGAAACTCTAACATTGAACAAATCTGCAATATCCACCAGATTATCTTTACTTTTTAC
>CAZEBL010000045.1:0-14786 GCA_964510325.1 uncultured Melioribacter sp.
TTATTTTTGAATCGCTAATAATTGCGATACAATTGGCAGTACCACCGCGCATTTCCGGACCGTATGAAGGCATCCAGCTTACTTCTTTACCTTCAATTACTCCACCATAACAGAGAATTTGCCCCATTGATAAAACACCCTGTCCTCCAAATCCAGCAATAATTATTTCTTCTGTCATCTCAGTTCTCCTTTTCATTCTTTTGCGGGTTTTGCGGTACTTTTAAATCGCCTAAGGGATAATAAGGAAGCATATGTTCCTCAAGCCATTTGTTGGATTCTATTGGCGTCATCTTCCAGTTGGATGGACAATTGCTAACAATCTCAACAAAGCTCAATCCTTTTTTCAACTCCTGATATTTAAATCCATTCATAATAGCTTTTTTAGCTTTACGAACATTGTTAGGCGTATTAACCGCAACACGGGTACAATAGTAAACTCCGGGTAATTGAGCAATTAATTCGGTTATTTTTAACGGGTTACCCATTATTTCTACATCACGTCCAAATGGAGTAGTTGTAGATTTCATACCGACTAATGTTGTAGGTGCCATCTGTCCGCCCGTCATTCCATAAATTCCGTTGTTAATGAATATTATCAGTATATTTTCACCGCGATTGCAAGTATGAATTGTTTCTCCGGTTCCAATAGCAGCTAAATCACCATCACCCTGATATGAAAAAACATATTTATCCGGTAATACTCTTTTAATACCAGTTGCAACTGCACTTGCGCGTCCATGTGCAGCTTCAGTCATATCCATGTTTAAATAGTTGTATGCAAATACAGAACACCCAACTGGTGCAACACCAATTGTCTTATCCTGAATACCAAGTTCAGAAACTACTTCTGCAATTAATCGATGAGCAACGCCATGCCCACAACCCGGACAATAATGCATTGGAGTATCTGTAAGCGTTTCCGGTTTTTCATAAACCAGATTGTCATTTGTACAGATACTTTCTTCTGCAATCATAGTTTCGAAGTGCTTTTCTTCTTCAAGTAATCTTTTCTCGTTCATGCTGTTTCTCCTACATAAATTTCTTCTATCTTGCTAAGTATTTCTTCCGGAGTTGGTATTATGCCGCCCATCCTCCCTGTGAATTCAACTGGAATTTTTCCATTTACGGCAAGTCTTACATCTTCAACCATTTGACCGGCATTCATTTCAACAGTAAGATATGCTTTTACATTATCTGCCAATTGATTAAGTGCCTGATATGGATAAGGGAATAAAGAAATTGGTCTGAATACTCCTACCTTAATTCCTTTTTCTTTTGCAAGTTGAGCAGCTTTCTGACAAATTCTTGCAACAAGCCCGAATGCAACAAGAACTAAGTCTGCATCTTCACAGTCGGTCATTTCATATCTTATTTCTTCGGCTTCAATTGCTTTATATTTTTTTTGAAGATGAAGATTAATTTCCTGCATTTTATCCGGTTGAATATGAAGCGAAGTAATAATTGTTCGTTCTCTGTCTTTTGTTTTTCCGGTTGTTGCCCATGGATAAATTTCCGTGGTTCTTGGCATCTGAGGGAATAATTCAACTTTTTCCATCATCTGTCCTAATGCACCATCGGCAAGTATCATTACAGGATTTCTCCACTTGAAAGCCAGATCGAAGCCTAATTTAACATGATCAACCATTTCCTGAACAGTTGAAGGAGCTAAAACAATTAATCTGTAATCTCCATGTCCACCACCTTTTACGGCTTGAAAATAATCTCCCTGAGAGGGTTGAATTGTACCTAAGCCCGGACCACCTCTTACAACATTTACAAGCAAGCAAGGTAATTCAGCACATGCTATATATGAAATTCCTTCTTGCATTAAACTAATTCCCGGTGATGAAGAAGAGGTCATAACTTTCTTACCTGTTCCCGCGGCACCATAGATCATATTGATTGAAGCAATTTCACTTTCTGCTTGAAGAACAACCATTCCTGTTCTTTCTTTGGCATGCTGTGTTAAGTACTCTAATACTTCCGATTGAGGAGTAATTGGATAACCAAAATAACCATCGCATCCCGCTCTAATAGCAGCTTCTGCAAGGGCTTCATTCCCTTTCATTAATTTTAATTCTTTCATGACTGCACCGTTACTGTTATATCCCCTGTAACATTAGTAATTGTTGCAACAGGTTCTTTCTTTTTATCTGTCTTTCTATAAACCTTAATTATTCCTTCAGGACAAACTAGAGCGCAGTTTGTACAACCGGTACAATTGTCCTCTATCCGAACAATATAATGATATCCTTTTGAATTGAGTTTACGAGAAAGTTCGAGAGATTCCTGCGGACATGCTGCAGCACAAAGTTCACATCCCTTACATTTCTCGATATCAATTAAGATATCTCCTTTAACTTTAGCCATTTATTACCTCATCAGTTATTTAAAACAAAAAAGGTTATAGATTATCTATAACCTTTACGGTGAATTATAAAAATTGCTATTTCGATTAGAATTCTTGGCATTTGACACTTTTTTAATTGTTAAAATTATAGAAACTAACGTGCCAAAAATCTTAAACTTTTACTTCGATAACAGCATAAAAATAAGGATTATTTTTGAAAAACAAACGGTTTTATAGGAAATATTCTTATTCCCTATAAAGATTTTCAATCCGGTTTTCAGATATGAGAAAGGTTACTAATAAATAGGAAAAATTTCAAAAAATATCAGATTAATTCAGCATGTTTATCGGCATGATAAGAACTTCTTACCAAAGGTGAAGATTCAACGGCTTTCAAACCGATTTTTAAACCGAATTCCTTATAAAACTTAAACTCATCAAGATTAACAAAACGATGGACCGGTAAATGGTTTTTTGTCGGCTGAAGATATTGTCCAATAGTCATAATTTCGCAGCCACGTTCATATAGATCAGTAATCAATTCCATTACCTCTTCCTTTGTTTCACCAATACCAACCATTATTCCACTCTTAGTTCTAAGTCCATTATTTCTAAACCATTGAATTAGTTCTAAACTACGCTCATATTTTGCTTGAGGACGGACAGCATGATAAAGTCTTTTAACAGTTTCGAGATTATGATTAAGAATATCGGGAGGATTTTGCATAACTATTTCAAATGATTCTATTTCACCTTTAAAATCGGGTATAAGAATTTCTATTGTTGTATCGGGCATTTTTTGCCTGATCAATTTAACAGTTTCGGAGAAGATTGAAGCGCCTCCATCTTTCAGCTCGTCGCGGTTAACAGATGTTATTACGGCATGTCTAAGTCCCATTGTTTCTACAGATTCAGCAACTCTTCTCGGTTCATCAAGATCAAGTTCTGTTGGCAAACCAACCTTAACATTACAGAATCCACAACTTCGAGTACAGGTATCACCAAGTATCATGAATGTAGCGGTTTTTCTGTTCCAGCATTCAGCAAGGTTAGGACATTTAGCTTCTTCGCAAACAGTATTCAATTTACTTTTGCGCATTAGCTCGTAAACGTTTTTATAATTTTCTCCGCTCGGTAATCTTACTTTAAGCCATTCAGGCCGTTTACCTAATTCCGGTCTCTGTTTTTCTATTTCTTCTGCAAACTTTTTTTGATGTTGATTAATCATCTTTCCCTCATTTAACCATGATCAAGATCTTGATCTGAATCTTGCTCAAATTACACAATGTTAGTATCAAAATTTTCTAATGTATCTTTAACCGATTTAAGGAATTTACCGCCGAGCATACCATCAACAAGGCGGTGATCGTGGCTAAGAGAAAGATACATCATCGGTTTAATTGCAATATGTTCCATTCCTTCAATTTCAACTACAACCGGTTTCTTTGTAACAGCACCAACTCCAAGAATTCCAACTTCGGGTTGATTTATAATAGGTGTTCCGAAAAGAGAACCGAACACCCCATAATTTGTTATAGAGAATGTACCATCCATAATATCATCCGGGACAAGTTTTTTAGAACGAGAACGACTCCCTAAATCAGCAATGGCTTTAGCCAAGCCGCGGATATTCTTTTCATCGGCATTTTTAATGTTTGGTACAATAAGACCATTCGGTTCAACAGCAACTGCAATACCAAGGTTGATATAATTTTTAACCACAATATTATTTCCATCAATCGATGCATTCATTAGCGGATATTCTTTTAATCCCTTTATTGCCGCATAAGTAATAAACGCCATATAAGTCAGTTTTAATCCCTCTTTCTGCAAGAATTCATCACGGTGTTTTTCTATAAAGTTGTGGATACGGGACATATCAACTTCTATCATAGCAGTAACGTGAACAGAAGTATCGCGGCTATTAACCATATGATACATGATACGCTGACGGATGTTATCCATCGGAATTAATTTAATTCTTTCGCCCTGGGCAAATGCTGGTTGTTCAAATTTCTGCTCAACCGAAGGTTTAATCTGATCGACTTTGAATTCAACATCAGCTTTACCTGATCTTTTATTCTGAAGATAGCTAATCACATCATTTTTAGATACTCTTCCACCAATTCCGGTACCTTGAATTAACTCAAGTTCTGACATTGATATCCCTTCGGTTCTTGCAATGTTAAGAACTAATGGTGAATAGAAACGTCCCGGAGTTGCTGATTGGAGGTTGGTGTTCTTTGATTGATAATTATTCAATGGTTTAGTACTAACCGTAGTAACAGGTTCTTGAGATTTTTTTGTTTCTTTAACGTCTTTCTTAGTATCGGGCTCTTTTGAAATAACTGTTGATTTTGCAATTCCGGTTGTTGTAGAAATTTTAGCAACAGCAACACCTACCTGTACAGTATCATTTTCCTTAAACAAAATTTCAGAAATAGTTCCTTCAACAGGAGATGGAACTTCTGTATCAACCTTATCAGTACTTATTTCAAAAATAATTTCATCGCGTTTAACGGCGTCTCCAACTTTTTTATGCCACTTAATAATTGTTCCTTCCATAACCGATTCACCCATTTTGGGCATCGGGACATCAACAATTTCTCCGCCGATTTGTGTAGTGGATGGAGTTTCAATTTTCTTTTCCTCTTTCTGTTCAGCTGGAATTTCTCCATTTGTCTCTATTACAGCAACAACAGTTCCTACTTCAACTGTTTCCTGTTCAAATACCTTTATATCAACAAGCACTCCATCCTCGGGACTGGGAATTTCAGTATCAACTTTATCTGTACTGATTTCATAAATGATTTCATCTTTTTTAACTTTATCGCCTTTTTTCTTATGCCATTTAATTAGGGTTCCTTCGTTAATACTTTCACCCATTTTCGGCATTACAATTTCTACTTTCATCTTTTCTCCCTTATCATTCTAAATTCCTTTTAAATGGAATAAAGAATCTAAAAATTGAATCATCAAAAATATTTTTCTGAATTTAGTATTCCAATAAAAGTTTTACTTCGTTATAAATTTTTTCTCTTGTTGGAAGAATAGCATATTCAAGATTTGGTGCATAAGGAATAGGAGTATCTTTAGCTGCAATTCTTTTAACCGGACCATCAAGGGATTCAAAACAATTTTCTGTAATTAATGCGGCAATCTCTGCACCAAATCCAGCCGTTAATGTATCCTCGTGAATTACCATCACCTTACCTGTTTTCTTTACCGACTTATAAATAGCATTAACATCCAGTGGTGCGATCGTGCGTAAATCCAAGATCTCTACTGAATAACCGTCATCTTCAAGTTTCTTTGCTGCAAAATTAGATTCATGAACCATTGCACCATAGGTAATAATAGAAAGATCATTTCCCTCTCTAACAACTTTGGCTTTACCGAACGGGACTAAATAATCTGCATCCGGTTCCGGTGATGTTGAATAACTCTGACGGTATAATCCCTTGTGTTCAAGGAACAGAACCGGGTCATTAAGACGTAAAGATGTTTTTAGTAATCCTTTTGCGTCGGCCGCATTAGAAGGATATGCAATCAATATGCCCGGCATATGAGCAAAGAATCCTTCTACATTTTGACTGTGATACAATCCTCCGTGAATATAGCCCCCAACTGCAACTCTTGTAACAACAGGAGCTTCGAACAAATTATTTGATCGGTAACGGTACATAACAATTTCATCGCGGAATTGCATGAATGCCGGCCAGATATAATCACCAAATTGAATTTCGACGCATGGTTTTAACCCGGCTAATGCCATTCCTGTTGCAACACCAACAATACTTGCTTCTGCAAGCGGAGAGTTAAATACTCTTTCTCTTCCAAACTTTGTAGATAGACCTTTTGTTGCTGTAAAGACTCCTCCTTTGCCATCAGCAACATCTTCACCAAACACATATATTTTATCATTCCTGTCCATCTCTTCTCTTAATGCATGGTTAATCGCATCAACCATTACAATAGGATTTCCCTCATGAGAAAGTTTTTCATATTCAATTCGGTCACGTTTTCCAGATTCATCAAGGACAAAGCGAGTAGCGGTCTGAGGATCCGGTTCAGGTTGTTTTAATGCCCAATCTGCTGCTTCGGTAATATGATCATTTATTTTTTTCTTGAATTCTTCATATGCTAATTCTGTAAGAACACCCTTCTTAATCAATAAATCAGAAAATAATTTAATAGGATCTTTCTTAAGGTCTTCCTGTAACGAATCATCCGGACGATATTTCTTCTGGTCATCAGAAGATGAGTGTGAAAATAATCTAACTACATGTGCCTCAACAAGTGCCGGACCTTTACCCTGACGGGCATACTTAAAAGCAGATTGAGCAATTGCATGCGACTGTAGAAAATCAGTTCCATCAACTTCGAGCCGTAATAAATTTTCGTAACCTTTCATCATTTCGAGAACGGATGCATTTTTACCGGCAGTCTGATCCTGAACAGGAACAGAAATAGCCCATTTATTATTCTGAATTACAAATACAACCGGAAGTTTTTCTCTCGAAGCCCAATTAACTGCTTCATGAAATTCTCCTTGCGATGTTGTACCTTCACCTGCACTTACATATACAACTCCGTTAATTCCTTTTTTCTTTAGTGCTAATGCAGTACCCACTGCTTGCAAAAACTGTGTTCCGGTAGGACTTGATTGGGTCGGAATATTAGCTTCTTTAGACGACCAGTGACACGGCATCTGACGGCCGCCGGTTAACGGATCATCAGCTTTGCCAAGAAATGCAAGAAAAAGATCTTCGGGTTTACTTCCCAGAGTAATTGAAAAACACATATCCCGGTAATATGGATAAGCCCAGTCAACACCTTTCTCAATTGCAAGTCCGAATGCAACCTGTGTAGCTTCGTGTCCTGCACCTGAAATTAGAAAAAATGCTTTCCCCTGTTTGATAAGAGTCATTACTTTATTATCGATTGCTCTTGAAACGCTCATCATACTAAGGGCATTCATCAATTCGTCTTTTGTCATTCCGCCGAATGAATCGATTTTACCTGTTGGTGTTTTACCGTTTGATTTATCAATTACTGCTTCTGCTTTTTCTTTTGCCATCTAGTTTCCCTCTAATTTGTGCTTTAGTGTTTTAATGGCAAAAATATTCTGCCACTAAGTCACAGAGACTTTAAGAAAGATTAATTAATGTTTTTAAGTAACCATCCTTTTCGCGCGTAATAAAATTGCCGTATTCAAATACCTTCTTAAAATTATTGACAAGTTTTTCTTTTACTTCCTGTAAATCTATTTCAGTACCAAGTTCTTTCTTTAGTGATGTAACTTCTTTATCCCTTATTCCACATGGAATAATTCCGCCGAAATAATTTAGATCTGTATTGACATTAAATGCAAAACCGTGCATTGTTATCCATCGGCTCACTTTAATTCCGATTGCTGCAATTTTCCTTTGACTGATCCAAACACCTGTGTATTTTGAATTCCTTTCAGTCGAAATGCCATATTCAGCACACGTCATCATTATTACCTCTTCTAATCCTCTGAGATATTCATGTGTATCCTGTTTCCAATCAGTAAGTCTGATTATTGGGTAACCAACAATTTGCCCCGGACCATGATAAGTAATATCACCGCCGCGGTCAATCTCGTAAACATTTATTCCAAGTTCTTTTAATTGGTCATCGTTACTTATTAAGTTTTCTTTTTCAGCTACTTTACCAAGTGTATATGTATGTGGATGCTCGAGTAAAAAAAATGTATCGTTTATTTCATTGTTAAGACGAAGATTAAAAATCTCCTTCTGCAGATCCCATGCAATTTTATAATCGATTAATCCGAGATCGGAGTAATCCAGAATTCTATATGTGGATTGATTCGCCATAAGCGTTAGCTGCTGCTTCCATTATTGATTCTGATAAAGTTGGATGCGCATGAACAGTCTTAATGATTGTTTCGTATGTAGCTTCCATCGATTTTGCAAGTGTAAGTTCAGCAATTAATTCGGTAGCTTCAGGACCAATTATATGAGCACCGAGAAGTTCACCATACTTTGCATCGAATACAAGTTTAACAAATCCGTCGCGGTCACCGGCAGCAAATGCTTTGCCGCTTGCCATAAATGGGAATTTACCGATTTTTACTTCGTGACCGGATTCTTTAGCTTTAGCTTCGGTCATTCCAACACTTGCAACCTGAGGAATACAGTAAGTGCAACCGGGGATTGTATCGTAATTAATTGGAGTTGTGTGGAGCCCCTTTATAGTTTCAACACAGTGAATACCCTCGGCACTTGCAACATGAGCTAACCACGGAGCGCCAATAACATCACCAATAGCATAAATATTCGGAATATTTGTTTGATAAGTATTCTTATCTACTTTAATATGATTTTTCTCTAATTCAATTCCTAACTCTTCAAGACCAAATCCTTCAACATTTCCTGTTACACCAATGGCGCTTAAAACTTTCTCTGCTTTCAGTTCAATTTTATTTCCATCCTTCTCTACTGTTACAACAACTCCATCCTTAGTAGCAACTGCTTTTTCAACTTTTGTTGAAGTATAAATATCAATCCCTCTCTTCTTAAAATTCTTTTCGAGTGTTTCGGAAACTTCCCTATCTTCAACAGGAAGAATATTTTTCATCATTTCAATTATTGTAACTTTTGTACCTAACACGGAATAGAAGTATGCAAATTCAACACCAATTGCTCCTGCTCCAATAACAATTAAATCCTTCGGTTGTTTATCAAGAATCATTGCTTCGGTTGAAGTGATAATGTTTTTTCTATCAACAGGAATGGATGGAAAAGATTTAGGACGTGCACCTGTGGCAATAATGATTTTGTCTGCATTAACCGAATCGATCTTCTTACCATCATTATCAAATATATCAATCTGATTTTTCGAAATTAATTTTCCGAATCCACGTATTCGATCTACTTTATTTTTCATAACAAGCAATTCAACATTTTTGGTTATACGGTCAGAGATGTCACGGCTCCGTTTTATTATTTTATTGAAATCAAAACTTAATCCTTGAACAGAAATTCCAAACTCAGACGAATGATTTTTCATCATATCAAAAATTTCTGCATTCTTAAGAAGGGATTTGGTAGGAATACAGCCCCAATTAAGACAGATACCGCCCAGATTATCTTTATCAATTACAACGGTTTTGAAACCGAGCTGACCGGCTCTAATTGCAGCAACATAGCCGCCGGGACCCCCGCCTAAAACCGCAATTTCGTATTGTTTACTCATTTTTTCACCGAATAGATTTGAGATTTGGCTTGAAAATATAAGTCATATGACTTCTTAAAACAAACTTAGACTCTTTTTATGAATAACGTATTAGGCAGTAATTTCGTTCAAATTTACTGATTTTCGTTCAACCATTTCTCTGCTTCTTCAATATCTGTTGTTACACGAACTTTTAATCCTCTATTGGTTGTAACGGTTTCGTAAAATTTACCTTCGGGCAAGCATCTTGGATTGCAGACAATTACAATCTTAGCTATATGATTGGAATATGTTGAAGCAAATTCAGCTAATTTATATGTATCGAGTGTAGTTAATTTATATTCTAATTCCCGTTCATCACAAAGAATTAATCTACTCTGATGTTTAAATGCTGCTTCAATAATTGCATTAGTATATTGAAGAACCTCTTCCAGGTTTTCGTCAGCACCTTTTGTAGTTACTTTTAATATTCCATCCCGGTATCTAATCTTGTAATCAATAGCCATTTTACTTTTCCCGATCTAATTAATACACGTTATCAAGAAGCATGAACGATTTATTTGACAATTTTGAACCCGCTTCAAAATTTTTATCTGAATATTGGCAATTTTTTACTAAAGGACAAATTGAACAAAGAGGTCTTACCGGTTTACAAATTTCGCGACCTAAACGGATAAGATTAGTGTGGAATGAATGGGCGATTCCATCGGGTAAATTTTTATTAAGAGCATAAAAAGTTTTATCGGGAGTTTTTTCGTTTACTATTCCAATTCTATTCACAGTTCTATGAATATGTGTATCAACAGGACAAACATTTTTATCGAGTGCAAAGAGAAGAACACAAGATGCAGTCTTTACGCCTACTCCATCATATTTGGTTAATTCAGTAATCGCTTCGTTATCATCCAAGTTGCTTATAAATTTTAGTTTAAGATCGTTTCTTTTACTTAGCTGAGTTATTACATTTTTAATTGCAGCCGATTTCTGTTTAGCGAGTCCGGCTATTTTAATAATCTTCTCAATCGATGTTCGTTTTACATTTTGCAACATTTCCCAACCGGGATAATTCTGTTTCAGGTTTTTATATGCTTTGTAAGAATTATTATCGTTAGTATTTTGCGAAAGAATAGTTGCAATAAGTGTATCAAGTGGATCCGGTAGCGGTTTCTGCCTCTCCGGCACTCCATAATGTTTTATTAATAATCGATTTACTTTGCTGATATTTTTTTTCTTTTCGTTCATTAATTAAGATATTTTTGAAAACAAAGTTATTAAATTTATCCATGATTTCTTTTTCAATTATACTAAAGAGGTTATATGCCCACATTGATGATTAGTATATCAGGGATTAGAGGTATTGTAGGAGACGGACTCGATCCAGAAGTAATTGTCCGATCGACTGCTGCATTTGCCGACTTCTGTGGAAAAGGTAAAATAGTAGTTGGCAGCGACGGAAGAATTTCTGGTGAAATGGTTCGTAATCTTGTAAACGGAACTCTAATTGCAAAAGGGAATGATGTAATTGATATTGGTATCTGCCCTACTCCAACAGTTCTATTCAATGTAAAACATTTGAATGCTGCCGGTGGTATTCAGATTTCTGCAAGTCATAATCCTAATGAATGGAATGCTCTTAAACTTCTTAACAGCAATGGAGAATTTCTAAGTCCGGAAGAGAATATAAAATTTTTACAATTGATGGATGACGCAACAAGAAATTTTGCACCATGGAATCAAATTGGAAAAGTTACTGATTATAAAAAGGGTCTCGATAATCATATCAATGCAGTATTAAATATGAAATATATTGATGTAGCAAAAATTAAAGCGAGAAAATTTAGAGTACTGCTCGATTGTATTAATGGTGCGGGTGCTTATTCAATGCCTAAATTGTTGAAGAAACTCGGTTGTAAAGTAATCGAGCTTAATTGCGAAAAGAACGGTGTATTCCCCCGTCTTCCGGAACCGATTCCCGAAAATTTGACTGAGACAATGGAAGCCGTTAAGAAACATAAAGCAGATATCGGAATAGTTGTAGATCCGGATGTTGACCGACTTGTTTTGATTACCGAAGAAGGTGAACCTTTCGGTGAAGAAAATACAATTACACAAGCTGTTAAATATTATTTATCGAAGAAGAAAGGAAATGTTGTTGTAAATTTATCGACCACGCGTGCTGTTGATGACGTTGCTATTGAACATGGTTGTGAAGTTTTCCGGGCACCAGTTGGAGAAGCAAATGTTGTAAAAAAGATGAAAGAGGTTGATGCTGTAATTGGCGGAGAAGGAAGTGGAGGTGTAATTGTGCCGGATGTAAATTTCGGTAGAGATGCACTTGTTGGAACTGTAATTACATTGCAACATCTGGTAAAAGCACGATGCAAAATGAGTAAGCTTAAAAAGTCTCTTCCGCAATACTTCATTGTAAAGAAGAAAATTGAAATTGGCAACTCTAATCCGGAAGAATTAATGAAGAAGCTTTTTGAAAAGTATCGATCAGAAAAAATAAATGTTGAAGACGGGCTGAGGATCGATTTTAATGATCACTGGGTTCACCTTCGCAAATCGAATACTGAACCGATAATACGTTGTATTGTGGAAGCAAAATCGAAGGAGGACGCAGAGAAATTTGCTGATAAATACTTTAGAGATATTAAAAACTAGGCAAGTTTTTCAAATTCTTCTTTTGTGATACCAATTTGTTTTAATATACTTCTGAATGGACCGATCGGAATCTCTTTTCTATTCATAGGAAGAATAACAATTCTTCATTCCTGATGCTTAAATTTGCCGTGAGAACCTTTTTGAGACTTGAATACAAATCCGTTTTTGAAGAGGACATTTTCGATTTCCTGTGAAGAGTAAAGCTTAGGCATTTATAACTTCTTTACCAATCAGTACATTATTTATGACGGGTAATTCTTTATCACCACCATCAAAATAAAGCTCAACTGCTTCTTTAAGATTTTGAATAGCTTCCTCTATAGTCCGACCAAAAGATGAAACCTCAACATTAATACACCGGGCTACATAATATTCATCCTCTTTCCATACTACATAATCAATTTCACGTGTTTTCATAATTGCTCCAGATTTCATATAAAAGTTATTTCTTTTATTGAAAAAGGGCAATATCAGGATTACTTATTCTTTACCGGTATTTGCTTTCTGGTGTTGAAATAGATTGAAGCACCGAAAGCGACTACTGCTATTCCATGAAAAAGTCCAATCGTAAAATCAACGAATGATCCGTAGACTGTTAGACGTTCCAGAATCGATGCGATTGTTAAACAGAATAATCCGGCTCCTAAAAGAGCAAATCCGTTTTGAGAAATGTTCTTTAGCATTCTTTACCTCTAAGAATTAAAAAATTTTCGAATATTGAGACGAATTTAATGTAAGAAGGGTTTTAAAGAAGTTTAAAGTGCGGCTATCTCCCCTTTATTTAGGAAATCATAATTCTGAACAGATAATTTTACAAACTCGGAAAGAAATTTTTAATCTATCAATTATTTTATTCAAAAGTATAATTGCATGTTATCCTGTCAAGTCGGAACAAGTTATTTAAGCTCAAGAACACACCTAATGAGTTCTCGACTAAGTTATTTATTTTGAAGAAGTAATAACCTCCCGCTGAGCGGGACAAGTTGTTATTCGTTACAACAAACCACAGATTGATAATCTTCATCCTTCTCTTATGAAGCTTACTCATGGTAATGATCCTTCGCAAATTACCGGTATGACCGATTCTACTTTACTTCAAATCATCTCTGAAGTTGGAACAGATATGCACAGATGGCCAACAGTCAAACATTTTACTTCATGGCTTGGATTAGCTCCTAACTCCCATCAATCCGGTATTACGAAAAAGAAAAAACTTTTCCGGCACAACTCCATTGCCGGACAAATCTTTCGTATCTCTGCTCAAACTCTTGTCCTAAGTAAATATAATGCTCTCGGGGCTTTTTACAGAAGACTCCAGGCCAAGAAAGGTAAACTTACGGCTATGAAAGCTACTGCCCGTAAACTTGCTGTTATCTACTACAATGTTATGACTAAAGGTGTTGAGTACGTTGAATATGGTATCAACAACTACGAACAAAAAATCAAAGAACAACGTATTAAGTATTTGAAAAAACAAGCTATCCGTTATGGATTCAATCTTACTCCGCTTCTCGAATAAGTAAGTTCATTAGCATGCACTTGTTATGTGGCATTTACACTTTACATACCACCTAAAGCTTTATAACTATATTCCATTAATGGTATCAAATCTTTTGTTTTAGTTTTATTTGGTTCAACAGTAAAAATTGCTTTCTCAGTCTCCCCGTTATATTTAGTTGGCTTTAAGTTGAACTTTTTTAAATCATTTTTAGGAATTGGAAAAACAAAAGCAAAGGTTTTTGTCCCCGACCATCTTATTCTAAAAGCATTGAAAAATCCAGATTTAAAAGCGCAATGGTAAGCGTTAAATTTTGTATCCAAATTCCAGCCTTTTGATTTTATTATTTCTTCTGTTTCGGCAACATATTTTAAAAAGTGTTCAACGCTATTTTTGTTCCTCTTACTTTTGTAATATTCCTCATTATAATCTTTTAATCCTTTAACAGGTTTAATTTTATGTTTCTTATCTTGTTCTAGCTTATCTACCATTAGAAGTTGATTGTCACCTTCAATCCACTTTTTGATTTCAATTAATTCCACAGGATAATTTATTCTTTCTACGAACTCTAAAGTTGAACGAGAAATTGAAGGTGCAATAATTAATATGCGTATCTCAGGATTTTGCCAAGTTATTTCAACATCTTCAGGCTTTTCTTCCATTTCTAACCAAAGAGATTTTATTGAATCGGGATTTGTCTCTGCCCAAATTGCATATTCTAATACTTGAGGAATAATTGAAGCATCAACGCTTTTATTTTTAAATTCAAGTATACATATTGAACCGTCTCCATCAATCCCAATTAAATCGGGAATTCCAGATTTATTTCCCCCTCTCACTTGTCTTTTTATAAGAATAATATCTTCAAGTAATTCAGATGTGCTGAAAACTGTTTTCTCAAATTCTTCTTCGCTTTTGAATGGACTTTCTAAAAGCTTGATTAATTTGCCTTTTGTTTTCCAAAATAATGTTGCCAATTATACCTCACTTTTGTTTGCCACATAACGATTTCTATCTTTCCATCAGGAAAGAATAGTTTGTAAAATTGCGCCT
>CAZEBL010000046.1:0-14682 GCA_964510325.1 uncultured Melioribacter sp.
TCCAAGTGTTCATAACCGCAAAATCTGGGGTGCTCTTGTTCCATATAATAAAGTATGGCGAGCCGGCGCTAATGAAGCAACGACAATTCAATTTACTACGGATGTAATAATCGGCGGTTATAAAGTTGCTGCGGGAATCTATTCTCTTTTTATGATTCCAGCAGAAGATAAGTGGACAATCATTTTGAACACGGAATCAAAAATATGGGGATTAAGCCACAATCCGGGAAACGATTATTTACGATTCACCGTTCAACCGGCACAATCCCGTTATTGCGAGCAGCTTCAGTATTGCTTTACAGAGGTTACAGATGCATCGTGCCTTGTTTCAATGAATTGGGAAAATCTCCAGGTGTCGTTTGTAGTTACTTCGGACCTTGCGAGTCAGGCATATCTTAAAATGAAAGAGGCAATTAATAAAAGTCCGCAAGACCCATCTGTTTATAATGCTTGTGTAAAGTTTGCAGCCGAGAAGGAAGTGTTTTTAGATGAAGCTCTTGAATGGGCCGATAAAGCGATTCTATATGGCGGCGGCTATGTATCTTATTTTTTCAAAGCCAAAATTTTATTTGCACAAAAAAAATATGTTGATGCTCTTAGAACAATTGAAAAATGCCGCGAAGTTGGAAGAACAGATAAAAACTGGGATTCGTTCTTTTCCCAGGTGGACTTTCTCGAAAAGCAGATTAAGAGCAGTATGTGAAATTCTTTTCGTTGATTTTGTGTTATGTTAATATGATAATAACAGGTATTTAGTGAAGAAGTTTGATATCCCAGCACATTATAAGAGTTCTATTATCTCGCATATAAAAGAATTGCGTAAAAAGGACGATCCGCGTAAAAAGGATTTTACGCCAACTCGTTTGGATTTCGGTCCGGTTATCTTTCTGATTGCGCGCCACTTTGGATTCTGTTATGGTGTAGAGAACGCAATTGAAATTGCCTATAAAACAATCGATGAAAATCCCGGCAAGAGAATTTTTCTGCTTAGCGAAATGATTCACAACCCTCATGTAAATGAAGACCTTAAAAGCCGCGGGATAGAATTTATTATGGATAATTACGGTAAGCAATTTATTGGCTGGGATGAAATTACGTCCGATGATATTGTGATAATTCCCGCATTCGGCACTACAATAGAAATTGAAAACCTCTTGAAAGAAAAAGGAATTGATACAGTTAAGTATAATACAACATGTCCATTCGTAGAAAAAGTATGGAACCGTGCCGAAGCAATCGGTAAAGAAAATTATACTATTATTATTCACGGTAAACACAAACACGAAGAAACACGCGCAACATTTTCTCACAGCACCCAGAATTCGCCTTCTGTAATTGTGAGAGATATTGAAGAAACAAAATTGTTGTGTAAAATTATTCTTGGTGAATTACCTGCAGATGAATTCTATAAATTTTTCAACGGGAAATATTCGGAAGGATTTGATGTTGAGAAGGATTTAACAAAGCTGGGAGTTGTAAATCAGACAACTATGCTTGCAAGTGAAACCCAGGCTATTGCAGACCTTATACGCGAAACAATGATAAAAAAATATGGCAAAGACGACATCAAACAGCATTTTGCAGATACACGCGATACACTTTGTTATGCTACAAATGATAATCAATCTGCAACAATAGGATTAATGAAAGAAGATGCCGATTTAGCTATAGTTGTAGGCGGTTACAACAGTTCCAACACATCTCATCTGGTTGAATTGCTGGAAGAGAAATTTCCAACCTACTTTATTTCCGAAGCCGATAAAATAATTTCTGAACATACAATTAAGCATTTTGATCTCCACGCGTATTCCGAGAAAACAACCGATAATTATCTTCCATCAAAACGACCGGTTACAATTGCAATTACAAGTGGTGCATCGTGTCCCGATTCAATTGTTGACGATGTGATTAATAAACTGATCGGATTCTTTAATGGCGCGGCCGACACAGAGAAGGTCTTAAATTCCCTATAATCTTTTTATCTACGCAGATAAATGATTTTCGAAGCAAGTCTATGCGATCTGTAGGGACAAGGCATGCCTTGTCCAAATGATTGTAGACCGGGCGATGTTTTAAACAAGATCGGCAATTGACGAATAATCGGGATCGAACAATCGTCTATAAGTTCTCATCGCATAAGAATCGGTCATTCCAGCAATCTGATCACACACAAGCCGTGCGCGCATCGATTTATTTTTTTCTGCCCGGATTATTTTATCTGTAAAATCCGGCAGCAGTTTCATCTTACCGTTTGTTGTTACATAATTTTCTTCGAACAAGCGGAACATCATATCTATCATATACTTTCCTTTATACTCCATTTGATGAAGCTGGGGAGATCGGAAAACAAGCTCAACAGAAATTCTCTTGTATAATTCCGCTTTTTCAAGAACGCTCTTCTCTATTTTGATTTCCAGTTTATATCGGTTCGTTAATTTATCAAGAAAAGTTTTTCGTTTAACTAAACTGCAAGCTCTTACAAAGTCGCCAATCTGCATTCCGAATTTCGGTTTGAACTTGCCGGACTTCATCCACTCAATCATTTCATCAACTATCTTATGCTGAAAATCGGAGAGAGAATTTTCCTTTTGCCATTGAACAAGTTTAGCAATTGTAATAAATCCGCCGGAAATACTATCGACAAGATCATTTACGGCATAAGCTGTATCATCTGCCCAATCCATAATCTGGCACTCAATACTTCTTAATTTGTTCAGTTGGTTTGTAGATGTGAACTCCGCCGCGTAATTTTTTTTATCGAACACGAACTCAATATATTTTTTTTGATCGTTATAGATAAAGTGGTTTTCTGGATTCTTGAAATTCTTAAAGAGAGCTTTATACTTTAGTATTCCGTCAAGGAAAGCGCGTGTGGGATTCATACCTCTTCTGCTCTCTTCACCGCGGTAAAATATTTCTGTAATCAATCGTAATGTTTGAGCGTTCCCTTCAAAACCTCCGTAAGGCGCCATCAACTTGTTTATAGTTCTTTCGCCAGCATGACCAAATGGCGGGTGGCCGAGATCGTGTGCAAGACAGATCGATTCAACCAGGTCCGGGTCGATATAGTAATCATCGGAAAGAAAATCGGTTTGTGAATGAAGAAGATAATTGCAAATTGATCTTCCGATTTGTGCAACTTCTATTGAATGGGTAAGCCGTGTTCTGTAAAAATCATACTCGCCCGGTAAGAATACCTGAGTTTTACCCTGAAGCCGCCTGAATTCAGATGAGTGGATAATTCTATCGCGGTCAATCTGAAATGGGGAACGGTAATCGTTTTCACGCCTGCTCTCTTTAATTCTTTCTAAATCCCATTCAGTATAAAATTTGTTTTTCATTCTTATCATTCACATTTTTGTAAAAGACAACATTAATTTAATAAATAATAAATCGAAAAATTATTTGTCGCACAATCATTCACATAATCATTCTTTTAATATAGAATCGGCTAAGGGACGGCTCCTTTTTACAATCATTCTGAATTTTATTATTTCGATTGCTCAAATAATCGGCGGAATAATTTCCGGTAGTCTTGCACTTATCTCGGATGCGCTTCATAATTTCAGCGATGCCATTTCAATTGTTGTAAGCTACATTGCGATTAAATTGCGTTCAAGGCAGAACTCTTACAAACACACATTCGGATTAAAGCGCGCAGAAATTTTAGCTGCTCTTCTTAACTCCGCTACAATGATAGTAATTTGTCTCTATCTTTTTTACGAAGCGGCTATCCGCTTCTTTGAACCCGGCGAAATTAAACCGGGAATTATGAGCGTTGTTGCTTCGGTCGGATTACTTGCAAACCTTATTGCCGTACTGTTGCTTAAAAGAGACTCTAAAGAAAGCATTAATATACGTTCGGCATATCTTCATTTGCTTGGAGATACAGTCTCGTCTGTCGCTGTTATTATTGGTGGAATTGTTATTGCGATATGGAATATTAACTGGATCGATCCGCTCCTTACAATTCTAATTGGTGTTTTCATTATAAAGGAAAGTTATCTAATCCTTCAGGAAGCAATTCATGTATTAATGGAAGGCGCTCCGCTTAATATTTCAATTGATGAAATCAGGGAAAAAGTTGAATCGTTCGCAGAAGTTGAAGATATTCACCACATTCATCTCTGGATGGTTGGCGACGGAGACATACATCTAGAAGCTCATCTTAATGTTAATGATATGAAAATAAGCGAGAGCGACCGGCTAAGACAGAAAATCGAAACACTTCTCCACGATCAGTTTGGTATTGAACACGTAACACTTCAATTTGAATGCAATCAGTGCCACGATGTTGGCATAATTAAACAACATTAATATTAAACCCAGACGGGGTTTCGGCTCTCTAATAAACGACTTTCAAAATTACTCTAAGGGGTCTAAATGAAAAAAGTATTCCACTTGTTTGCAATTTATTTTTTAATTGCATTCTCTTTAATTGCACAAAACACACCGCTTGAAAAAGGACTTTCATCGATTAATAAAGAGACTGTTCAGGCACAGCTCGAGTTTCTTGCTTCCGACTGGATGGAAGGAAGGGAAGCTACCACTAAAGGTGAATTTATGGCGGGTGATTATCTCGCAAGTCTTTTCAAATTATATGGAATTAAACCGGCCGGAGATTTTGAGTTTTCTTCTGCCGGAAGAGGAAGAAGAGCTTTTCCAATAACCGGTGGTCAGTTTACAAATCCACAGGGCACAAGAACATATTTTCAAAATATTAATTTTATTTCCGCCGAACCGACCGAGGATCAAACATTTGGAATAACGGTTCAAGATGGGCTTACGAAAAAGAAGATGACCTTTTCTTATAGAACCGATTTTACATTAACTCCTTCAAGCGTAGGAGTTGAAATGGAAAGCCCGATTGTCTTTATCGGCTATGGTTATAAAAACGACGAAGCCGGATATGACGACTTTAAGCGAATTGATGTTAAAGGTAAAATTGTTTTTAGAATTTCCGGGTTGCCGGGACTGAGAGACACAAACTCGGTTGCATATAAGAAACTTAAACTGAATGACCGGTTTGCATTGATGAATGTTATGCGGACAAGAAATGAAATTCTTGAAAAACTTGGCGCAGCAGCTGTTATAGATTATAACGTTGGCTCCGATCTGTTACAAGCAGCGGTCGTAAATTACCCGTTCAGATATAATACACCTTTTTATGAAGGAGACAAACGATTAACAAGCGGCGCATCAATTAGAGTTAGTATTCCGGAAGACACTCTTCGATCCGGATTAAATGTTATTACTGTAAGTGCGCGAATCGCAAATGAAATTCTTAAAGGAAGTGGAATTGATATTGCAAAGTTTGAAAAAGAAGCTGCAGAAAAATTAAAGTCAGCATCACGGGAATTGAAAGGTAAATCGGCATTTATAAAAACAAGCGTTAAAACAAAAGCGCTGAGAGGAAGAAATGTATTGGGAATGATAGAAGGGGAAAATCCGAACGAAGTAATTGTCGTCGGCGGACATTATGACCACGTTGGTACAAACGATGGCTACATCTGGAACGGTGCTGACGATAACGGTTCCGGAACCATCGGTGTTATGACGATTGCTAAAGCTTTCGCTGAAGCCGGTATTAAACCGAAGAGAACAATAATATTTGCATGCTGGACCGGCGAGGAAAAAGGTCTACTTGGTTCCAGATACTTCGTTAATAAATTCACGCCGCAAGAAAATTTAATACTTAACCTTAATTATGATATGATTGGAAGAAACACCGATGATGATACAAAAGGTGTTAAGCTGGGGATTTCATATTCAGAAGATTATCCGGCATTAAAAGAAGTAATTGAAAAAGCTAACAATAACTACAATCTTGGTCTTGAAATAAGATTCAATCCTTCAAAGAGACCAACGGGTGTTTCAGATTATGCATCATTCTCTGCTAAAGATATACCCGTTTATGGTGTTATGGCGGCTATGCACCCGGATTACCATCAACCCACGGATCATGTTGATAAAATTGATTTTAATAAGATGACTCAAATAATCAAGATGGGATATTTAGCTGTTTGGGAGTTTGCAAACGGAGAAAAGAATATTAGAACGGGAAAATAAACTTATTAATTAAGGGGACACCATTTGTGTGTTCCCCGACCTCTCAATCAGTTTATAATAAATAAATTCACTTCCCACTCATCCAAGACCAACTTAAAAAATTTTTTAGCAAGGGAACCTATTTCTAAAATTATGCGTTACAACATTAAATGACACAACACTCATTATAATTGAAAATAACTTTCACTAACAAAAGGAGCAATACAATGCGTAAAATAAATCTTTTCCTCACCATTCTGGTTTTTTCAGCAGCATCTTTATCAGCTCAGACAAATTGGTCTGTTGATAAATTCCATTCAAAAGTCGGCTTCAGCGTTTCTCACATGGTTATTACAGATGTTGACGGATTTTTTAAGGATTATGATGCAAAAGTAACCACAAACGGCGACGACTTTTCAACAGCAAATATTGAATTTACCGTTAACACAGCAAGCATCTTTACAGATAACGAAGGACGCGATAAACATTTGCGTTCGGATGATTTCTTTAATGCAGAGAAATTTCCGAAAATGACTTTTAAGGGTAAGTCGATGAAGAAAGTTGGCGATAACAAATTTAAACTTGTCGGCGATCTTACAATCCGCGATGTAACCAAACAAGTTGAACTTGATGTTAGATATAACGGCATGGTAAAAGATCCATGGGGAAATACAAAAGCAGGTTTTAAAGTTACCGGCGAGATCAACCGTTTTGATTATAATTTGAAATGGAATACTGCAATTGAAACAGGTGCTCTTGTTGTTGGGCGCGAAGTTGAATTAGTTATTGATCTTCAATTAGTTAAAAAATCATAAATGAAACTCGAAGACGAAATCAAACAGAAAAAATTTAAAAATGATTTTCACAAACTGGCCGTGAATTTAATTTATACTCACGGCTGGTTGTCGAATCATCAAGCCGAGTTCTTTAAAAGTTTTGATATAACCGGCGCGCAATATAATATACTGCGTATTCTTAGAGGACAACATCCAAATCCGGCATCAATAAATTTGCTTAAGGATAGAATGCTTGATAAAATGTCCGACGCCTCAAGACTTGTTGAACGCCTCAAAAACAAAGGGCTTGTTGAAAGAGAAATTTGTCCAGATGACAGAAGAAAAGTTGAAGTAAAAATAACAGACCGGGGAATTGAGCTTCTTAAAAAGATGGATGATTTAGAAGATAAGCTTGAAAGTTTGTTTGCTAATATAAAATTAAGCGAAGCAAAAATGTTAAATGAACTGCTCGATAAAATTCGCGGGTAGAAAGGAAAGTTAAAATGGAAAAGAGTATTAACGGAATTCATCACATAACGGTAATGGCAAGCGATCCACAAAAGAATTACGATTTTTATACGGATCTGCTCGGAATGAGATTTATTAAAAAAACCGTCAACTTTGATGCGCCGGATGTTTATCACCTTTATTATGCGGATGAAGTTGGTACGCCGGGTACTGTTCTTACATTCTTCCCTTTTCCGGATGCAAGAAGGGGAAAACGCGGAACAGGAGAAGTATCTGCTGTGTATTTTAGCGTCCCCTCAAAGTCAATTAATTACTGGGTAAATAGATTGGCTTCCCGTGCAATCGATTTTGATGGACCATCAAATAAATTTGGCAATGACTATATAAGCTTGTTAGACCCCGATGGAATGAAGATTGAAATTGTTGCAGACCCAACCGCAGATAATATTATGGGATGGAATAACGGGGATGTTCCGGCAGAACATTCGATAAGAAAATTCTTTGGTGTAAGTTATTACCTAAAGCGCGCAACCGAATCTGAAAATCTCTTAGTAAATGTTATGGGCGCAAAGCTGATAGGAACCGAAGGAAATATTAAACGATATTCTTTCGGCGAAGAATCGAGCGAGGCATTTGTAGATATCTATGAAGATGGAAACACCGAACGGGGAATAAGCGGCGCCGGCACCGTTCATCATATTGCATGGAGAACAGCTAATGACGAAGAACAGAATAACTGGAGAAACAAAGCAATTGAATTTGGACTGCATCCAACCGAAATGGTTGACAGAAATTATTTCCATTCAATTTACTTCCGCGAACCGGGCGGAATACTTTATGAAATTGCAACCGATGGCCCGGGCTTTATGGTTGACGAAAGCTTTGAATCTCTTGGAACGGAATTAAAACTTCCACCGTGGCACGAACCAAAGAGAAAATTAATTGAGCAGATTCTTATTCCATTGCAAACAAAAAGTTTTGTTAAGCAAAATTAGTTATGAAAGTTACACGCCTATATACCGGACCTGATAATGAAACACATTTTGAGATTATTGATTATGAATTATTCGATAACGGCGCTATAGGTCGATTATCAAATAAAATCAGGGTTAAAGAGCTGATCTTTAGAGAAACTGATGGTGATTATAACTACGATTATCATCCTGCACCACAGAAACAATTTATTATTCTGCTTGATGGAGAGATTGAAATTGAAACAGGACTTGGTGAAAAGAGAAATTTCAAAGCCGGCGATATACTGCTTGTTGAAGACATCAACGGGCGCGGTCACAAAACAAAAAGTATTGATGGCAAATTAAGAAGATCAATTTTTATTACGATAGATGAATAAATATAATAACATAAACGGACCGCACCGGGGTCAGCCGATTCTTTATAAAGGGAAAAAACTTGAAACCGCCGATGCAGCAATGATAATGATTCACGGACGCGGCACAACGGCGGAAAGCATTTTAACTCTTGCAGATGAATTTGGTGCTGGAAATGTTACTTACATAGCCCCTCAAGCCAACATGAATACATGGTATCCTTACAGTTTTTTGTCTCCGATTGAAATGAATGAACCGGGAATATCTTCCGGACTTGAATTGATTGATTCGATTGTAAATGATTTGTTAAGTAAAGGTTTTTCTACCGATAGAATTTTCCTGCTCGGATTTTCCCAGGGAGCGTGTTTAAGTCTGGAGTATGTAGCCAGAAATCCGGCAAAGTTCGGAGGCGTTATTGGTTTAAGCGGAGGATTGATTGGACCACCAGATACACCAAGAAATTACGAAGGTAATTTTGATAACGCGGAAATCTTTCTCGGCTGCAGCGATGTCGATCCCCATATTCCAATTGAAAGAGTCGATGAAACAGAAAAAGTTTTTCTTAAAATGAATGCTAACGTAACCAAAAGAATTTATAAAGGAATGGGGCATACAATTAATCAGGATGAAATTAATTT
Organism: uncultured Melioribacter sp.; assembly: GCA_964510325.1. Classification (GTDB taxonomy): domain Bacteria; phylum Bacteroidota; class Ignavibacteria; order Ignavibacteriales; family Melioribacteraceae; genus DSXH01. Next base: position 9,259 of record CAZEBL010000046.1, read on the forward strand.
TATAAAGAGTTTATTGAAAGGAGTAATATGAATATTGTTGTTGTATCGGGGAGTCCGAGGCCGCAAAGAACCTCGCACCAGGTTGCTGTGGAAATTGTAAGTCGGTTAAGCAAATTTGAAAATCTATCGGTATCATTGCTGGATGTTAAAGAGGCGAACTTTCCAAATCTGGATTACACATTCAAAAAAAATCCCTCGGTAAACGAAACCATGAAATATTTCAGCGAGACAATTGCAGCAAGTGATGGAATTATAATTGTATCACCGGAATATAATGGCAGCTTTACCGGCGCTCTTAAAAATACTTTCGATTATTTCTATGGCGAATTTTCTAAAAAGGTTATTGGAGTTGTGTCAGTATCAACTGGAAGAATGGGTGGAATAAGAGCCGTTATGGATTTGCAAAAATTGATTCTCGCACTCGGCGCATTTCCTTTGCCCAAATATTTAACAACACCCGAAGTACAAAACTTATTTAGTAATGGCCTCCTTATTGATGATAAATATGCAAAACAAATGGATGGTTTTATAGAAGAATTTTTATGGCTCACAGAGGCAGTTAAAAATCATAAAGAAAAAAATTATCTGAAGATTGCTATTTAAGTTGTAGGGTTGAGACATGTCTCGACCCTAAGTTAAGTTTTGTTTTCAAGGATTCCAAATACTTGGGGACGGGGCATGCCACGTCCCCAAAATAATTAGATATAAATTTAATCCAGCAACTTATTTTCTAATGCATACAATGCAATTTGTGTATTGCTGTTTAGACCCATTTTCTCAAGTATTCTTGCACGATATGTATTTACCGTGTTAACACTCAACGACAACAGATCTGCAATTTCGCTAACGGGTTTTCCCATAGCTATATGCCGCATTATTTCGAATTCACGGTCGGAGAGACGCTCGTGGGGGGCTTTTTCAATGTTCTTATCAAGCTCAAGAGCTAACAGTTCGGCGAGTTTAGGCGTAATATATTTTTTACCACCTTTAATTTTTCTAATTGCTTCAATCAGATTTGCTTTTGTATCCTCTTTTGAGATATAACCGTTTGCACCGGCTTGAATAGCACGAATTCCATAACGGGCTTCGTCATAACCACTGAAAATAAGGATTGGAACATTTGGGAAGAATTTTCGTATCTCTTTTATTGTGTCAATTCCGCTTCTGCCGGGGAGTCCAATATCAAGAACAATCAAATCAAATTCAATTTCATTTATTTTTGCTAACAGTTCTTCACCGCTTTGAACTTCTGCAACAACTTTCAAATCCGCTTCTTTGGAAATTATCTGCGTCAGTCCGGCGCGAAGTACCGCGTGATCATCGGCAATGATTATTTTAGTCATAAAAAATCGTATTTTGTAAGTGTTGCTTCGCCGTAAAATTAACAAAAAATAAACCAAACCACATTAAATATTAAATAATTTTTATGAACAATCTTATCAATAGAATTCCATGGCAAATTAAGCTGGTTCTACTAATGCTGTTAATGGCGGTTATTCCCGCATTGTTGATAAGCTATGGGGTTGTTGGTATTATAAGAGACGAATTGAAAAGCAATATAAATGGACAGCTTATTTATTCCTCAAACTCAATCGCAAGCAATATCGATTCTAAACTGAAAAAAAATATAGAAATACTTCAGCTTTCCAAAAACATTGTAGAAAATCAGGAGCTTGGATCGAAAGAAAAAGTTGCTCATCTGGTTTCGAGTGTCGAAAAGATAGATAACCTTATTCTACTCAACATATCAATAAAAGAAAATGATAAGATTGTAGAGGTGATTAACTCGCAAAAGGATTATATAATATTTGTCAACAAAGAAAAAAAACTGATACCGCAGAGTATTAAAGACGAGGTTTTTAACCAGACCAAATTTGACGAAGTTGAAGACATAAAAATATCTCAACCATTTTATGAAAAAGAATTACGGGAGTGGCTGGTTGCAATAGTAATTAAACTAAGCGAAGCCAGATTTCCGGGTGGATATCTAACCGCGTTGTTTAGTTTATCAGACATAGTAATTGAAACCGAATCGAATATATTAAATAAAATAGGGATTGTATTTGTAAGTGATACAACGGGGGCAAAATTTCTTTCAAGCCAGTTTTTATTTGAAATTCCACCCGATATAATAAATGATGGAAGGTCATTACTCAAGAGTAAGAGCAGTGTTACTTTTGTAAATAATTATCCGGGAACAAAAGGGGGATTTGTATCCTGTTTTTCTCGAACACAGGAAGTTGATTGGGTTGTAGTTGCAAGCATTAAGGAAGAAGCTGCTTACTCGGTTGTTAACGAAGCATATTTATTCTACGGACTCTTTGCCGCAATAAGTATTGTTCTGGCTATTATTATTGCGTTGTTGTTTTCTAAACATTTGAGTAAGCCGATAATAAGTATGGCCGGCGTTTCTAAAATGATTGCGCGGGGCAATTTTGATGCGCGTGTTGATTATAAAGCCAATGATTCAATCGGTGTTCTTAATGATTCGCTCGGACAGATGGGCGCGCAGCTTAAAAGGAATTTTTCGGAAATAGAAAATCAGAAGAAGCAGCTTGAAGACTATAGCAAAAACCTTGAACAAAAAGTTGAAGAACGTACTAATGAATTAAATGAATCTAACAGGGAATTAAAAAAAGCATATCATCGTGTTCTTGAATTGAACGAAGAGAAGAATGAATTTCTTGGAATTGCAGCGCACGATTTAAAAAATCCGTTAACCGCAGTAAGCGCCTTTGCTGAGATAATCAAAACCGATAAGGAATTGAAGGATGAACAGCGCGAAGATTTTCTGGATGAAATTATGAAAGCGTCTCAGAGAATGTTCTCTATTGTAAAAAATCTACTTGATGTAAATGCAATTGAACAGGGTAAGCTTAACACTAAACCGGAATTGATTTCTGCTGAATCATTAATCAAAGAAACAATATCACAATTCCAGGAAGACATTTCCAGAAAAGAACTAACTGTGATAAAGGATTCTAAAGAAGGACTATTTCTACTTGCAGATTATAATCTTGCGTTACAGGCAATTCAGAACATCTTTTCGAATGCAGTTAAATTCTCGCCATCGAATAAAAAGATTTATATCTCTGCAGCTAAGTCGAAAGAAAATGGTTTTGTTGAAATAAGCATTAAAGATGAAGGTCCCGGCTTTACTGAAGAGGATAAAAAGAAACTATTCCAGAAGTTTGCAAGACTTTCTGCAAGACCAACAGGGGGAGAACACTCAACCGGACTCGGATTATCAATTGTAAAAAAACTTGTGGAAATGATGGGCGGTTCAATAAGATTAGAAGAAAGTGACAACAAGGGGGCTAATTTCATTATCACTTTTCCAGAAGCATGATTAATTCTTGACAGATGAAAGTAAAGAAAACATATCTACTTATTATAATTTTATTTCTATCGCTCAGCGTTACTGCCCAGCAAAAGGATGTAGTTTCTATAAAAATCGATTCCGGATTTGATATTCGTAAATCAGCAGCAGAGTACTTTGGAAGCGCAAACCTTTGGCCATTCATATTAAAGTATAACAATCTTAATCGCCTTGACGAAATTAAACCCGGCACAACTCTTCTAATCCCACAGAAAAAAGTAAATACACTATTAGCGTTGCATGAAAAAGCAAAAGAATCTTTGCAGAAAGCAATAATGATTGGTGCTAGGGTCTTAACAATTGAAACTCTTTTACGCGCAGAAGAAAATTATTCTAAAGCTTTGCAGCAAAAAGAAATTCTTGAATATGATCAATCAATCCAATCGGCACAACAATCAATAGATTTAGCGGAAGCAGCATATAAACAGACAAAAGAAATAAGAGATAAAACAATAGATGCAATTGTATCCTATAAAAAGGGAACATTACAAAAGAGATTTACCAATGCGCTGTCCTGGCAATCGGCGGAGTTGTATGAGAATCTGAAAGAGAATGATATGGCAAGAACTCTTGCTCTATCGATTGCAAGAATTACATTTAATGATCTGAGCCAGATTAAGCTGAATGAAAATTCGATGGCGATTATTCAGCGATCGCGGATCGATCCATTAACGAACAAAACAACTTCGCAAGTAAAGCTGGAAAAAGGAGATGCTTATGCATCGCTCCTAAATAGTCCCAAGAAAAAATTTGATCTCGACATTCCCGGGGTTAAAACAGAAATTAATTCAAAATATTTCTGGGTTGAAAAGAATCCCGATGAGACAAAACTTGCGAACTATAATGGCGAAATTAAACTTGAGGCAAGAGACGTAGCTGTTACTGTGAAAAAAAATCAGGGCTCTGTAATTCCAAAAGGTGGAGTCCCTACTGCTCCATCCGAACTATTACCACCGCCCGATTTAATTTTTCCCGGCGATCAAAACAAGTATGACAATTCAACCGTAAGCTTTACATGGAAAAAAATAGCTCAAGCAGAAAGCTACTGGATTCAATTAGCATACGATTCCGGATTCAATAATGTTTATCTATTACGCAAGGATATAAAAAACGAGAAGACAGATATTACAAATATTCCCCCGGGAACATACTATTGGCGGGTTTGTTCTGTTGATAAATTCGGATTGCCCGGTAATTATTCTCCCGCAAATGGATTCGTCCTTTTTAATAATAATATCAAACCATATTTAGTTATTGAAGAGCCGGGTAAAGATTTATTCACACCAAATAAGATTATTAAAATTACGGGTAGAACTTTATCCACATGCAAAGTTATGATTGGAAATTCTTTGGTCCTTCCGGATAGAGATGGAAAGTTTGAAACGGATTATCATCTTAACGAGTGGAAAAATTTAATTACGGTTAAGGCAACCGATCTATCAGGCAATCAATCGGTTATTTATAAAAATATTTTTTATGAATCGAGTCCCGAGATCGAACTTAATTATGTCAATACCGGAGAAAAATTCAACTCCACCAAAATTTATACAAATAAAGATTATTACGTTGCGGAATTAAGAACGCGTCCTTATTCTCAAATTAATGTTGAAAACAAAATTAATTCTGAAAAGAATATTTACTATGCAGACTCAACCGGAAAGTTTATACTCACTCTCCAGCCATTTTCCAAGACCACGCCATTCAAGTTAACAATTATTTCAAAAGCGGGATTCGAAAAGTCAATCGACTTCTCTCTAATTCAAGATACAGAAGCACCGATTCTGAAGATAAATCCACTTGCTAAAATGATTAGTGAAACGAAATTAAAGCTGAGCGGAAAAGTTGAGGAGGCAAAATCATTATTAATCAATGGAAGAAATGTTGAAATAAAACTGGATAACAACTTTGAAACAGAAGTAATCCTTGTAAACGGTATAAATCAAATTGAATTTATTGCCTATGATGAAGCTGGAAATATTAAGAGACAGATCGAATCGGTAATTGTGGATAATCAACCCCCCAAGCTCGAATCCGCTAATGTTGTT
>CAZEBL010000047.1:0-12585 GCA_964510325.1 uncultured Melioribacter sp.
AACTTCATCAATACGGTCTAACGTAGTGTATTTACCCTGAATGAAACGGTCCTTAATGCCAAATCCAATTTTACCCAATGAAAGGTTCCCTAATTCAACTTCTTGTGGTTCTACTTTTAATTGAATTTTACGGGCATAACCAAGATTATCGGAATTATCAATTGCAGAGAACCGATTACGATCCCAGGAACTACCCGATAATTCAACATCAAGATTAGTTCCTTTTATAATATTAGTCTTAAGAGTAAAACTACCCACCTGTTTCAATTCAGGTAATGGTAAAAATATTATTGGTAAATAAGAGCCGCTGCCGATTCCAACAAATCTATAATTGCCTAAACTCTCTTTATTGTAATCCCCATTACCCTGTCCAACAAAACTGAATGATACATTATAAATTGAGTTAATATTGCCGGGTAAATATCTATAGTAAGAAAAAACTTCAGAATTAATGAGTGTATCAATCTTTGTATAGAGTCCTATACGTCTTCCTAAAGAATCAGCTGGTGCTATAGTAACTCCGGATCTTGATGCATTTAATCTATTATCACCGGCATTACGTAAAATTGTTAAATCACTTTCTGAAAAACTTAATTCAACTGGATTATCCTGATCATCGCCTTCTCTGAAATAGCTGATACCTAATTTCAATTTGTTATTGAATAGGTCAGTGGAGTAATTAGTTCCTATAAAATTTCTACGATATTTCTGGTCGGTGTATTCAAAGTCGATAGATATTCTGCTTGCAGAAGTTATTAATCTTTTTGGTGTAAAAACTATTTCCGAATTGGAATAGTCGATGACATAATCATTGTTCTCCCCTCGTTTTAATAATTCACCGTCAAGAAATACTCTTTCGCTTCCGGCAATAATTATAATTTCTCTTTCGTTGTTAATCCCGAATAATCTGTATGGACCTTGATTTCCATCAAGACCATTGTATTGATTAGTATTAAACTTCCCACGCGAACCGGCGATTGCAATAATACCACGATTGTTATCAAAATTAAATTCACCTTTTAATCCCTGTAACTTTCTTGTTACTTTAGAAAATTCATTATCGCGATCATTCAGCTCATAATCACCAAAAGTACCTACTGCATTTTTATGTTTTACTTCTATAAATACTTTGTCCAGTTCCTCTAATGTTTCTGTATTACCTTCGGGTTGAATCGGGGTATTTTCATCTGATAGGGCTGCAACAATATCGAGTTCATCAGAAAGTTTTCCGGCAAGCTGTAATCTCAATCCGCTATTCAACTGGAAATCGCGGTTAGATCCGACAGTAAAACCCCTAATCAATGCACCACTTTTTTGTAAGTCTCTTCCAAATATTGATTCGGAAGATAAATCTACTTTCTCAACTCTGGATACCCTTATGCTATCAGCATAAAGGTCATCATACTTAATTACCAGACTCCTTTTTTTATATTCATTTCTGATATCAAGTTTGATGCTCTTGTAGGATACTACTAAAATGTCGGTGATGTTGTAATTAGTTGAATCCAATAAAGAAAACCTACCTGATTGATAACTGATATTGTATTCACTTCTTTTTAATTCTCTTTTATTCAAGTAAATCTGTTCAGAAAAAGGAATTATGCTCAACTGTGATATTTTATAATTATTATCTGGAGAGATGCGGAATGTATCAACGATAGCTACAGAATTGTTTTGTGCTGAAATCGGAAGAACAAGAGCCACAAAAATGGAAATAAATATTATTTTTTTATTCAATTGGATGTTTAGGGATATTCTGTAAAATAAATCTATACCTAAACTACCTATCTTTCAAGTTAATCCAGGATTTCAGCGCTTGTTTTTTTTAACAAAGAATGTATAATATTTATTAGTCGAACATTTTCAATCGGTTTTGTAAGAAAAATATCTGCTCCAGCTTTTGTAGCTAACATTCTATCTCTGGTCAATGCATGAGCAGTAATGCATAAAATGGGAATATTCTTATGCTTAGGGTTCAATCTTAATTCTTCAATTAGTACAATTCCATCTTTTGTTCCTTTTAATGCAATATCTATTATTGCGATATTGTATTCTTTATCTGAATAACTGGAATAATACTTTTCTACTGATTCAGCAAAGTCTATTTCAAAATCTTTCTTAAAAAGTCTTTTATAAATTCTTTGAGTCATGTAATCATCTTCAATTATTAACATCCTCTTCATAAGATACCTCAATTATTATCTGACTTTTTGAATAATACCCTGAATGTTGAGCCAACATTCTTTACACTTTCCAACTCAATTTTGGCATTATTCAGAATACAATACTTACTAACGAGCGATAAACCTAAACCATTTCCTTCGTAAGTTCTAGCTAAGCCATGCTCTTCTTGCGTAAAAGGTTCGAACATTTTCTCCATAAATTCTATTGACATACCTATTCCAGTGTCTTTGACTTCTACAATTAAGTTGTCTTGGTCATCATCGAAAGTCAAAACTTCAACTCTACCCTCTCTTGTATATTTAATTGCATTATCAATCAAGTTTGCAAATATTTGTGTTATAGAATATTCGTCTCCTTTAATTAAACTATTCTTTGAATTGCACTTAAGGATTAAATCAAGATTTTTGTCTTTGGCAAGTTTTTTATATTCTGTTACAACTTTAGTTAAGATATCATTTTCTATTTCAAGAATTTTAAAGAATGGTTGATAAATACCAAGCTGAACTTCTGATACGTTTAATATCAAATTTATTGTTCGCATAATTCTTTTAGCAGAAATCGCAATATTTTCAAACAGTTCGATATCTTCATCTGAAATATCTCCCAATAGATCATCTTTTATTAATTCTATACTACTAGTAATAATATGAATAGGAGTTCTAATTTCGTGAGACATCTGAGCCAGGAACTCGGTTTTCAGTTTATCAGATTCTTCAGCTTTTTCTTTAGCCCTGATTAATTCCTCTTGTATCATTTTCCTATCAGTAATATCTATTCCAATACCTAAGAGTCCTTCAATCTCACCCAAAGCATTTCTTAAAGGTAATTTTGAAGTTAGTAGCCATTTTATTTTACCATTTTTGTCTACAAATGACTCTTCCTTATTCAATATTTTTTTACCATTATGAATTATTTCTTTATCATCATCAGTAAATTTATCAGCTACTTCTTTTGAGTAAAAATCGTAATCGGTTTTGCCAATTACCTGTAATTCGTTTTCTGCTCCCAAATTGCTCAGGTCGGTCTTGTTAGTCAGGGTTTTTCTTAGATTTTTATCTTTAACATAAATTGCTACAGGAAGATTTTCTATTACTGTTCTTAATAATAACCTTTCATTTACTAATAATTCTTCTGCTTTTTTATTTTCTGTTATATCTTTGGCAGCACCTAAGATTTTTACAACACGATTTAGATTATTATCCCAAATTGGTTTTCCATAATCTCGAAGCCATTTTATTGTTCCATCCTTAGTAACTATTCTGAATTCACTTACATCTTCAAAACCTTGGAATAGTAATGAGGCACGTCTCAATGCTATCTGCATGTCATCAGGATGAATGAGTGAAACCCACCCGCCTCTATCATCAACTTCGTTAATAGTGTATCCAGTTATACGGGTGAAGGAGTCCGTTACCCATTCTCTAGTTAATCTATTCCCTTCTTCAACTTTGAAAGAATATGCATAATCAGAAACCAGCTCTGATATGTGTCGGTATTTTTGCTCACTCTCTGTAAGTTTTTCTTCAGCTAATTTCTTTTCAGTTATATCCTGAACAATTCCTTCGAAATAGAGAGGATTATTATCTTTATCTTTAATGAGTCTAACACTTTCTCTAACAAATATTTTTGAGCCATCCTTTTTATTCCATATAGAATCGAAACTTTCAATGATTTTATTTTCAGAAAGGATATTTATAAAATCATTTCTCTTATACTCCGGTTCATAATCAAGATCATTTAAATTCCTTTCTGCAAGTTGCTCAAATGATTCATAACCCAACATTTTAATTAGCGCTGGATTTGCAAGTAAGATTTTACCATCAGGTGTAGTTCTGTAAATTCCGACTAAAGCGTTTTCGAAAATAGATCTGAAGCGCTCCTCACTTTTAATTAATTCCAATTCGGCAAGTTTTATTTTTGTAACATCTCTTGCAATTCCTTCAATTGCAGTTAGTTCTCCTTTTTCGTTATAAATGGGAATATTCTTTTGTTCTGTCCAAATTATTTTTTCATCTTTTCTAATCCACCTGAGAGTAACCGGTTTTTTGATCAATTCTTCTCCAGCTGTAAGACTTTGCAGTAAATGTCTATCCTCTGGATGGACAAGCTTAAACCCAAGATCCGGGTCGGCATAATGCTCTTCAGGAGTATAACCTGTAATTGTTGTAGCAGATGGGCTCACATAAGTAAATCCACGAACGGGATAAAATTCATATCTATAAATTAAATCCTGTGCATTTTCAGCAAGTCGCCTGAATTTTAATTCACTTTCAATCAGCGCAGCTTCTGCCTTCTTTAATTCTGTGACATCCTCAGCCACACCTTCAATCCATCCTTTATCGGGATAAATTTTAGCAGAATATCTTACCCAAAAAATAGATCTATCTTTTTTATAAAAACGTGCTTCATAATTCTGGATAAATCCATTTGAAGTTAGCAAATCTAGCATTTGTTCACGTCTTCCGTGATCAACATAATTTTGGGAAGTTACATATTCAGCAATAAATTCTTCTCTATTTTCATAACCGAACATTTTTGCAAGTTGATCGTTGCTTTCTAATAATTTGCCGTCGGATATTCTCGTTCTATACAAACCCACCTGAGCATTTTGGAATAAATTACGATATGTTTCTTCACTCTGAATAAGTTTTTGTTCTATTATCTTTTTTGATTCATCGTTTTGCATGGTTTCTAAGGCAAACGAAATATCGGATGCAGCTTCTTCTATCAAACTAACTTCTTTTTCTCCAAAAAAATTTTTTTCTGATGCATAAAGAACATAAACACCAATATTTTTAGAGTGTAATTTTATCGGAGTTGCAGCTAAGGAATAGAAACCCCTTTTAATTGCTGAATCTTTCCAAAACTCACATTCAGGATCACTTGATACATCACCAACTATTTGAATTCTGTTTTGAATAAAAGCTTTTGAACAAGGCATTAGATTTAGTTTATCTTTTTCTGCTTCTAGGTACTCTTTTGTCAAAAACCCATCTTCTTTACCAAACCACTTAAAAGGAATTATTCTGTTTTTAACTTCATCAAATAAACCGATCCAGGAGAGAATAAAATTTCCATGATTAACAGCCACTCTGCATACTTCTTCTAATAATTTATCTTTTTCTTTAATTCTAACAATGCATTCGTTTGTTTCACTTAGGGTTTTATAAAGTCTATTAAGTCTATTAATTTCTTTTTCTGCAAATCTTTCTTTCGATTGGTCTCTAAAAACAAGCACAACGCCGATTATTTCACCATCTTCATTTTTAATTGGCGAACCGCTATCTGCTATTGGAATTTCAATACCATTTTTTGAAATTAATAAAGTATGGTTAGCAAGTCCTACTATCAAACCTTCTTTAAGGACTTTTTCCACCGGGTTAACTACATTTTCTCTTGTATCTTCATTGATAATTCTGAATATTTCTTCCAGATTCCGATTAAATGCATCAGAGTTTTTCCAACCTGTCAATTTTTCAGCTACTGGATTTAGATATTTCACATTGCTATTAATATCTGTTGTAATAACCGCATCACCAATGCTTTGTAAAGTTGTTTTGAACTCTTGTTCACTTTCCCACAGTTTTCTATAAATATTCTTTTGTAAAATATTGTAATACCCAAAAAGTAAAATACTACAAAGAGCTATTGCTATTATTATAAAAGCAATAATAATTCCAGCTCTGAAATATAGTTCTTCATAGATTTCATATTTATCTATCTTTGAAACCATATACCACGGGGTGTTAACAACTTTTGCCGTAAAAGCTAATACCTTTTCTCCGCGGTAATCTATACCTTCAAACACACCTTCATAACCTAAAGCAGCACGTACTGCAGGAATATCAGTTTTTTTCAATGAAATTCTGAGTTTAAGAGCTGTGTTTTTTTTATGTCTTAATTCATTAAGAAAAAGGACACTATCACGTTCCCTTCGAAGTAGTAATGTTTCAGCAGTTTTGCTTGGCGTCGGCCAATATGTAATTAGTGGAAAAAGGAACTTATTGGGATCTATTCTAAAAATTATAACTTGCTCAACTTCTTTATTGTCCTTAATTACTGGAGCAATAAAATCAATTTGAACTTCTTTATGCAACTTACAAAAATAAATATCAGTAGATTTTATTTCATGGCTTTCAATTACATTATTAACATAATAATTTGTAATAGAATCAAATTCAGTTATTTTTTTGTCGGTAGAAAATAAAACATTCCCTTTTTTTGATAATATTATAATATCCTTGTAATCATGCTGCTTTTTAATATCATTAATAAATTTATAAATCTGCAATCTATGCAACTGGACTGTTATGGAGTTTTGTTTATAAAAAGCTTCAATATAATTATCATTTATATATCTAGCATCGTTCATTTCATCATTAAACCAGTCCGATAACTGATTTATTTTCAACAAAGCTATCCCTTTAATGAAATCATGTTTCTCTTTACGAATATTATTTTCTTCATTTTTATATAGTTTATAACCAACAATTATTGTAAGAATACTAATAAAACCTATAAGAGAAAGAATGTGCCACTTTTTAATAGCGATTTTAACTTTTTTCTTTTTCATAATTTTTCCATTTATAAACAGTGGTACAGTTTTCTATCAATACAAAGAAGATAAATGTGGGTAGGTATGTTAATGATTTCATAACATGCTCCAATTTATTATTTATTTGGAACACATATTTTCAATTAAATTTATTTATCAAAAAAGTCTAATCCCATGGCTACTTTCAAGGTAAGTTAATTCTTGGGAGAAAATATGAATATATTAAGTTATTGTAAAGTAAAATCTAGTTACTTCTATAAGAAGGAAATATATAAATCATTTATCCAGTAGATAAATATTAAGTCATATCCATAATTCATTAAAGGTTCAAACGAAGAATTATTCATAACGTAATGCTTCAATCGGATCGAGATTTGCAGCTTTGTAAGCTGGATAAACACCAAATACAATTCCAACAAAGGATGTAACTAACAAACCTATAACAATCCATTCAACTGGAAGAACAACCGAAACCCCAAGTGTAATTGCAACAAGATTTCCGCCGAGAACACCTAAAAATATTCCTATTAATCCGCCGAACCAGCTTAAAGAAACAGCTTCAATAATAAACTGTGTTAAAATATTTTGCCTTTTAGCACCAATAGCTTTTCTAACTCCAATTTCCTTTGTTCTTTCGGTTACACTTACAAGCATAATATTCATTATACCAATACCGGCAGCAAGAAGTGCAATAAATGCAACAACTCCGGCACCAAGCTTAAAATATTTTGTTATATCGTTAAATTGTTCAATCAACTGTTCATTTGTTATAATTTCAAAATCATTTTCCTGCCCAGCTTCAACTTTCCTGATTTTTCTTAATGCACCAATCACTTCATCCATAGTATCATTAATCAATTCTTTAGTTTTGGACATTATAAAGAAGACAGCACTCCGGTCGCTTCCAAAATGTTTTTCGAAAACAGATAACGGAACACAAATAAAATTATCCTGGGATTGTCCGAGCACACTACCTCTTTTAGCGAATACACCGATTATCTCATAACTGAACTGATTTATTCTAATTGTTCTACCAATAGGATCAATTCCTTTAAATAATTTATCAACCACATCGGTACCAACAACAGCAACAGGTTTTGAATAATCATTATCCGATTTAGAAAAATTTCTACCTTCGCCAATCTTTAGATCGAGCGCAATAAAGTAATCGAAATTTACTCCGGCGACTGTTACATTAGGATTGGTTTTTTCATTTCCATATTTAATAGTTTTACCACCGGTTTGTAATCCGATACCAACTGCAACAGGAAGTGAAGTCATCTCGCGAAGCTTTTCACCTTCTTTAACTTCCAGATCTTTTCTGTTTCTAAATTCACGTGGACGATGAGGTCCACCCATCTGAATTGCCGGCCATTTTTGTACGATAAAATTATTTGTACCAAGACTATTGAACGTATTTTCTACACTTTGCTGAATAGCACTTATTGATGTCATTACGATAATTATTGAAAATAACCCGACAGCAATTCCAAGAAGAGTAAGTATTGAACGGAGCTTGCTTCCCCTGATTGAATTATATGCGAGTTTTATACTTTCAAAAAAAAGCATTATTCATACCTCAATGATTCAACCGGATTTAGACGGGATGCTTTCCACGCTGGTAAAAATCCGGATATTAATCCTACAACAATTGAAATTATCAATGCTAAACCAACTATAGGTAACGGCATTGATGTTGGTAGAAATTGATTTATTATTAAGCTGAGTGGAAATGAAATCATCAAACCGATTATTCCACCGATTAAACATATCAAAGCCGATTCGGTAAGGAATTGTAAAAGAATCGACCACGTTCTTGCACCTATGGCTTTTCGTATTCCAATTTCTTTTGTTCTTTCTGTAACCGATACAAACATGATGTTCATAATTCCTATGGCACCGACAAATAACGATAGAGCCGTAATAACAATTCCGGCAAGAGCAATTATTCCAACGGTTTGATCATACATCTGTTTAAATGCTTCCTGTTGATTTATTGCAAAGTCATCCGGTTTACCGTGCGGGACTTTCCTAATAATTCTCATAGCGGCAGTAATTTCTTCCCGCGCATCGTCCAGTTTTGCAGTATCACCAACTTTCACATCAATTCTAAGTCTTCCACGAGATTCACCGGCTAACACTTCAAATGCTCTTAGAGGCATTATAATATTACCATCCATACTAAATGATCCTAAAAATCCGCTTCCTTGTTTTGTCATAACACCAAGTACTTTGAAAGGAACATTATTTATTTTAATCTCTTTGTTGATTGGACTTTCTCTTGGGAATAATTCTTTAACAATATCCTGACCAATTATACAGACTTTTCTTGCAGCTTTAACATCCATTTCGGACATGAATCTTCCTTCTTCAAGTTCAATCTGACTTGTTTTCTGGAATTCTTCTGTTGTGCCATAAATAATAGAAGAGATAACAGATTTCTCTTCTCGTTTAACATTCATTCCAAAAGTAGATTTTGTTGGAGCGATAGCTTCGTAAATTGTAAGAGCCTCTTTCAATTTTTCATATTGATCCATTGTAATGTCTTTACGATTTCTATATTGGCTCCAATCACCCATTGCGAACCACGGAGTTTTACTTACATACAATACATCACTTCCAAGGGAAGAGATTGAACTCATAAAAGCGTCTCTGAGCCCTACTATTGCAGTAGACATTGTTGTAACGGCAACTATTCCGATTATGATACCCAATGTGGTAAGTGCAGAACGAAGTTTGTTGGCACGGATTGCGCGAGTGGCAATGGCAAAAATTTCTAAAAACTCGATAACAAATAATTTCATCTGGAAACGATATTTTTGAGTTGCAATATATTCCGGTTAGATATAATAAAAAAGGGGCTACTGGATTTTAGTTACTCTATTTTGTTTTATTCTGATCAACGCTTACACTTAATCTCTAAAAGCATTTTCTCATTCTACTATTCGTATCTAAGAGCTTCAATAGGATCGAGGTTAGCCGCTTTGTATGCCGGATAAGTTCCAAACGTAACTCCAATTAAAACACAAAGAAAAACCCCAATTAAAACCCAGTCAATTGGAATTACTGCATTTGCATTTAAGAATGAGCCGGCTAAATTACCGATCAAAACACCAAGAAAAATTCCAGCTATTCCTCCAATTAGACAAAGTGTAATAGCTTCCACAATAAATTGAACGAGCACATTAACTTTTTTTGCTCCAATTGCTTTTCTAATTCCGATTTCGCGTGTTCGTTCTGTTACAGATACAAGCATAATATTCATTATACCAACACCGGCGGCAAGTAATGCAATTGCGGCAACTACTATTGAACCAATCCTTACTCCAGCTGTAATATCATTTATTCTTGTAAGAATACTCTCATTCGAAAAAATATCGAAATTATTTTCTTCTCCCGGTCCAAGTTTTCTAATTGTTCTAAAATATCCCTCCGCAATTTGCATCAACTCCGTATAGGTTTCTTTATTGTGGGACATAACTGTAATATTAATAGAACGTGATCGTTTTCCATACATGGATTGAAACGCAGTAATTGGAATTAATGCAAAGTTATCCTGACTTTGACCGAAAATGTCACCCTGAGATTCAAGAATACCAATCACACGTAATTTATAACCATCAACAGTAACTTCCTGATTTAGAGCACTGTAATTTGGAAAAAGTTTTTTAGCGACATCAGGACCAAGAACAATTACTTTGGAATAGCTTTGAACATCCTTTTCGTTAAATGCTCTGCCGTCCTCTACGGTCCACTTGTTATTAGGGAAAGCGTCCGGAGTGCAACCGGATACCTGAACATTTGGATTTGTTTCTCTATTTCCGGCTTTAATTACTCTACCGAATGACCATTGTTCCGCACCAATAGATTTTGCTTCAACAAGTTTTTCTTTCAGAAGATAAAATTCCTGAAGTGTAATATCCGGTCTATTTCGAAATCTTGCTGCTTCTCCCGGTCCACCGGTTTGAATTGCCGGCCATTTCTGAATCTGGAATGTATTCTGTCCTAATTGAGAAACACCTTTTTCAATTGTCGTTTGAAGCATTTCAATAACTGTGCTTATTGCAATAATTGAAAATATTCCGACAATAATTCCAACAATCGTTAATGTAGATCTTAATTTGTTAGAATGAAGTGATGCAAAAGCAACTTTAATAATTTCTAAAATATGCATTATTCATACCTCAACGCTTCTACAGGATCTAATTTAGCAGCTGAATATGCCGGAGCAAATCCCGAAATAACTCCAGTTATAAGCGAGATCATAATTGCAAGCACAACTGTTTCTGCTTGAACTGAAGTTGGTAAAAATTGATTGACTATCATACTCAGAATAATGGCAAGCATTAAACCAACTATTCCACCCAAAAGGCAAATTATAGCAGACTCTGTTAAAAATTGTCCTAAGATTGTTCTTCTCTTTGCACCAATTGCTTTACGAATTCCAATTTCCTTTGTTCTTTCTTTTACAGATACGAACATGATATTCATAATACCAACTGCCCCAACGAAAAGAGATAATCCAGTAATAAACAGTCCGGCAATTTGAATTACTCCAACAGTCGAATTGATTGTATTAAGCAAACCTTCCTGTTGATTTATCGAAAAGTCGTTGGCTTCGTGATATTTCAAACCACGGATTTTTCTCATAATTCCGATTGCTTCTTCCTTAGTTTCTTCAACCATCAAGCTATTTTTAGCTTTAACATTGATAGTAACGCTTCTGAAAAATTCGCTCTGGAAATATTTGAAAATATTAGTGATTGGCATAAATATTTGCTTATCCGGATTGAAATTACCCATTACCCAGCTTCCCTGTTCAGAAAGAACGCCGATAACCTTGAATTTTTGTCCGCGTATTTTAACATCCTGATTTATAGCGTTACCTCTGGGGAATAAATTTTTTGCAACATCAAATCCGAGGACACAAACCTGTCTGCCACCGTTACTTTCAAGTTCATTAAAGAAACGACCTTCATTAAATGTAAGGTTAGTAGTATTTATATACTCATGATTTGTTCCCTGGATTAAAATCGATTCAACATTTCGATCTTTATATTTAACAGTTTGGTTCGACCATACAGTTGGAGCTACAGCTAAAGGAAGTTTTGCCAGTTCTTTATACTTTTCATAATCATCAAGTCGTAAATTTTTTCTGTTTCTTAATTCCCAGAAAGGAATATCATTATTAAACCATTCCCATTTATCAATGTAAAGGTTATCCGAACCTAATGAGGAAACACCGGTTTGAAACGCGTTATCAATACCCTTGATTGCTGTTGACATTAGAACAACAGATGTAATTCCGATTACAATACCGAGAGTAGTAAGAATTGCTCTAACTTTATTAGCTCTAATTGCTCTTAAAGAAATTAACAATCCTTCTTTTAATTCAAATAAAAAATTTGTCATCGGTATTTCCTTTAATAATTATTTGTTTATCAATCGTTGATAAACGATATTTTTCTATACTTTAGACGCACCGTTTTTCTTTGGAATATATCTTTTCTCAACCATCTCATCCTTTTCAATTAATCCATCCCTTAACCTTATTATTCTTGCAGCATGTTCAGCAATGTATTCTTCGTGCGTAACAAGAATAATTGTATTTCCATGATCGGAGATTTCACTGAAGAGAGCCATTATGTCTTCTCCGGTTTTAGTATCGAGGTTACCGGTAGGTTCATCCGCAAGAATAATTGAAGGATTAGTTACAAGCGCTCTTGCAATAGCAACTCTTTGACGTTGACCTCCAGATAATTCATTAGGTTTATGATGCATTCTGTCTGCTAAACCAACCTGTTCTAATGCAACCTTTGCCCTTTCCTTTCTTTCTGAGGAAGAGA
>CAZEBL010000047.1:12595-14666 GCA_964510325.1 uncultured Melioribacter sp.
CGGAAGTTCTACGTTGTGTAATGCGTCGGATCTGGGCAATAAGTTGAAGGTCTGGAAGACAAATCCAATTTCTTTATTCCTGATGGTAGCTAATTCGTTATCATTCATTTGGCTGACATTTACACTCTTAAAGTTATAGATACCTCTTGTAGGAGTATCAAGACACCCAAGAACATTCATCAAAGTTGATTTGCCAGAACCTGATGGTCCCATGATCGCAACGTATTCACCTTTATCAATCCGTAACGAAACATCAGCGAGCGCATGAACTTCTTCACTTCCTACCTGATAAATTTTTGCAATGTGTTCAATATTTATAATGTTCATATTATTTCCACTCTAAAATGAAATATTATTTACCTTTTTTATCATCCTTGCGCTTGGTTGTTACAGATAATTTAGAACCATCTTCCAGGTCTTTAGAAATTGCTCTGTAAGGACCCGTGATAACTTCTTCATCACCTTTTACTCCTTCCATTATTTCTATATAAGTATCGTCGCTTATTCCGGTTTTTACTTCAATCATTTTTGCCTTTCCATCATTAACAACGAAAACAACTTCTTTTGGTTTGTTGCTCTTACCATTTTTAGGTTTAGGAGCTTCATTTTCACTTTCACCAGTATCTGAATTATTTTCTTTTTTATCTTCCTGCAATCTTGCTGTTACACTCTGAATCGGTACAGTAAGAACATTAGTTTTTGTTTCTGTTTCAATATCTGCATCGCAAGACATACCGGGTCTAATCTGATCGCCGGGATTAAGTAATTTAATTTTAACTTCGAAGTTAACTACCTGATCCTGAGTACCTAATCCGGTTGTTTTGGCACTGTTGCCAATTTGTGTAACGATTCCTTTAAACTCTTTATCGCCAAAAGCATCGACTTTTATTTTTGCAGTATCTCCAACCGATACTAAGACAACGTCATTTTCATCCACATCAACAGTTGCTTCCATATTACTTAAATCGGCAACCGTCATTAATGGTGTTCCTTGAAAAACACTACCAATGACACGTTCACTAAGTTCAACATTAAGAACACTAACAGTTCCATTTATTGGTGCATAGACGTATGTTTTATTCAGATTTTCAATAGCTTCTTTAAGAGAAGCTTCTGATTGAGCGACACTTGATTTTTGGGATTCGTAATTGGAATTGGTTTGCAAAAATGTTGATTTGGATGCTTCGAGTTCCGCATCACTTGCAAGACCTAATTTAAATAGTCCCTGAACCCTTTTGTAATCTGCTTCAACTTTATCGAGCAATGCTTTAGTTGAGTTTAGATTTGCTCTTGTTTGAGCGAGACGTGCCTCAGCACTAACTTTTTGAGCTTCATAAATATCAGGTTTGATCCTAAGAAGTAACTGACCTCTTTTTACCTTGTCTCCTTCTCGAACCAGTAATTGAACAATTTCACCTGTAGCTTCTGCTGTTAATTTAACAAGGAATTCAGGATTGATTTTACCGGTTGCAGAAACTACCTGTGTAATATTTCTGCGTGTCGCTAATTCAGTTTGAACCTGAAAAATATCTTCTTTATTACCACTGAAAGCAACAAGTAATATTACTACAAGCAGCAGTAATCCTAATCCTCCAAAAATGAAAAGTTTCTTTTTCGATTTCTTCTTTCCGTTAGACATTTTATATAACTCCTTAAAGTTTATTCATACTTTTTATATTCAAGCTTACCAAGAGCATTGCTTAACTTATCCCTCTTGATATAGAAATCAAATGTTGCATTTATTTTATTGCGTTGAGCATCTGTATAATCTCTATCTGCCTGTAAAACTTCCAGAATTGTACCCGAACCGAGATTATATCTTTCCTGATTAATTTTTCTTGTTTCCTCTGCAGCGGTCACATTTTTTGTTGCAACATCAAGACTTTTCTTTGCTGCACTTAAATCGAGAAATCCCTGTTTAACTTCAATCTTTATTAATCTTTCAAGAGCTAATAAATCTTCCTGGGAATTCTTTAAACTTACCAGTGCAAGTTGAATTGAATTTTCTGTATTCCAGTTTGAAAAGATCGGAAAGTTTAATCACAGACTTGCATTGAATACTTTTCTATCA
>CAZEBL010000048.1:0-14580 GCA_964510325.1 uncultured Melioribacter sp.
CAACAGTTGTAGTGAGCTCAACAATTTGAGTGAAGTCACCTTTTCTTATATCAAGCGCACGTTCAATTTTTTGCATTGATGCTTCAAAATTATCCGGGTAAAGACTTTTATCAAGTAACTGTTTATCAGGCGTAAACTCTTCTCTAAGTTTTATAATATTCAATCCAATCTGATTACATTCTTCCAGCGATGTTGCATTTTTGATAGCATCTTCAATCTGTTTATGCTTTGCTTTAAAATTCTGTGTTTTCTCGTAATCGGATTGAGCAACTAATAGTGAAGAAAAAAATAATGATAAAATTGTTATTATAAACACACGTGATTTCATTTCTTACCTCACTAATCCTTTGTAATTCAGTAAATATTTTTTTGAACCGTCTATTAATTCGATGTTGGGTGATTTCTGATTGAAAACCGGCGCCGTTAAACCTTCTGCCTCTAAAATTTTAATTTTGTTCTCCATCCTCATACCGTTTTCAATTGGTAGAAATAAATATACGTTTTTGAATTCCTTACCGGTTATGTAATAATAACCGGACTTATCACGAATAATCCTTAATTCTTTACCTGAATAATTGGTAGAGTCTTTAAATTCCTCAAAGAAAAGTTTTTTCACATTTATTGTGAATGTATAACGATCCTCAGAAACAAATCCTTTGTCGTCAACTTTTAAAACGTTTTCAATCGGCCATGAAAAATCGGAAGGACTTAATACCAGCGAAGAACATGCATATGTTATAATCAAAGTTAAAGAGATTGCAAATACGCGTACTTTAAACATTTTATAATCTCCCATAAATTTATTGCTGTTAACTTAACTAAATAGCAGATTATTTAGAAGATACTATTTACTATTTTTGCAACTATATGTAAGAATTGATTCAATATAGATTAAGAGCATGATCAAGAGAATCATAGTGGCTTTGAAATCAACCCAGATCTTAATTATGCTCCTTATTTTTATCGATTTAAACGTAATATTAGGTAATGAATGAATCCGTGGCGCGTATTAAAAGAAATTCCACATAATATCTGGATATTAGCGTTCGCTACGCTGATCAACAGATCGGGCACAATGGTTCTTCCATTCCTTGCATTGTATATGGCAAAGGATTTTGGTGTTAGTGCCGGAAGCGCCGGACTTGTTCTTGCATTTTACGGATTTGGTGCATTGTTTACAGCTCCTATTGTCGGGAAGCTATCAGATAAGCTGGGCGCTCTCCGTGTCATGAAGCTCTCATTAATTTTAACCGGATTGATGTTATTTGCTTATCCGTTTATTACCGACTACTATTTAATTTTAGGTTATACAGTTTTATGG
Organism: uncultured Melioribacter sp.; assembly: GCA_964510325.1. Taxonomy (GTDB): domain Bacteria; phylum Bacteroidota; class Ignavibacteria; order Ignavibacteriales; family Melioribacteraceae; genus DSXH01. Next base: position 1,322 of record CAZEBL010000048.1, read on the forward strand.
GCGGTAATAAGCGAGGCATTCCGTCCCGCAAACCTTTCATTGATTTCTACTGAATCGGAACCGGCTAAAAGAAAAACTTCTTTCGCACTTAACCGGCTTGCTATTAATTTGGGAATGAGTATCGGTCCGGTTGTTGGTGGAATTTTAACAACTATTGATTTCAAATTACTTTTTTTTGTAGATGGAGTAACATCAATTGCAGCCGGATTGTTTTTAATGTTCGCTCGTTTTGATGCTCGTACAAATGTAAGTACGATAAGGAATATAAATTTAGAAAATTCGGACCTGGTTTCGATTGAAGGTGATACTGAAATCATTAATCAAGAATCCGTTATCCAGCATCGCAAGAGTATTTTAAATGACAGATTTTTTTTGTTTTTCCTGTTATCGTTAATTCCTGTTAACATTGTTTTCTTTCAACACATTGGTGGATTACCGATTTATATTGTAAGAGATCTTGGCTATTCCGGTGCTGTATTTGGATTTTTATCGGCCATTAATACTATAATAATAATCTTTGTTGAAGTTCCCTTTAATAATGCAATGGCACGCTGGGATGATCGGAAAGCTCTGGCTCTCGGTGCAATATTATGCGGAATCGGTTTTGGTCTGATGGCTCTATGGGGAAATATTTATTTCATCGCATTCACAATTGTTATATGGACATTTGGCGAGATGATTTTTTTCCCGGCAAGTACCTCATTCACATCGACAATTTCACCGGTGAATCGTCGCGGTGAATATATGGGTTATTTCCAGATGACTTTTAGTATTGCTTTAATGTTAGGACCCTGGCTGGGAACCGAAATATTAGACCTGTTCGGTTCAAATGTATTGTGGGTATCTACTTTCATTTTAAGCTTAATTTCTGCAATAATGATTTATTTCTTCAGTAAGAAAGAGAAACTTCTGCCAATTCAACATTCCGAATAGAACATCTTTATCTTCTGTTCAGAAAAAAAATAATTATTTGGTAAAAAGAATTTATATCTTGTAAGAGCTTAATGGGCAAAACAATTAATAAATTATTTTTTGAAAGGGAAGTAAAATGAAAAAGTTTTTATCAGCAATTTTGATTTTGTGCAGCGTGAGTTTATATGCACAGGATCAGCTTGAAGCAATGAAAGCATGGACTGAGTATATGACGCCCGGTCCATTGCACCAGATGATGGCAAAAATGGTTGGCAACTGGAAAACGGTTACAATCTTTACAGACCCGGCAACTGGTCAAGAATTAAAATCCGAAGGCAAAGCCACATTTGAATTGATACTTGGTGGACGTTACATGAAATCCGTTCACTCTGGAGAAATGATGGGAATGCCATTCGAAGGTTTGGGACTGGATGCTTATGACAATGGCAATAAAGAATTTGTAAGTATATGGATAGATAACATGGGCACCGGAATTATTGTTATGAAAGGTAAACTTGATGAGAAGTCGGGTTCTCTTGTTTTTACAGGAGAAGGTTATGATGCTACAATCGGCAAAAATATGAAATACCGTTCGGTATCAAAATGGATTGATGATAATAAAACAGTATTTGAAATGTATGGTGAGGTTAACGGCAAGGAAGAAAAGATGTTTACAATGGAGTATACAAGGATATAAAAGCTTAACAAGCCCGGCATAACAACAGTCCCGGGCTCATTTTATTTATATTAAATAACTTTTAATAACACCCTTAATGAACGAATTCTTCTTTTTGGAACCCCGAAATAGCTTCTTATATTTCAGTGTATAATAATTTTATTTTTACTAAAAAATCTTATAGTCCTATTAGATTTTTTCATTCATTTTTTTGTTAGGTATAAAACTACATTTAAAAATCATTCGGAGAAATCATGCTTACCCAAGATTATATTGAATTAGAAGAGAAATACGGCGCCCATAATTATCATCCGCTTCCAGTTGTCCTTTCTAAAGGAGAAGGTGTTTTTCTGTGGGATGTTGAAGGAAAAAAATATTACGATTTTCTTTCTGCTTACTCCGCAGTCAACCAGGGTCATTGTCATCCTAAAATTATTAACACTATGATTGAACAGGCAAAAACTTTAACTCTTACCTCGCGTGCTTTCTATAACAATTGTTTAGGACCATATGAAAAGTATATTACAGAATATTTCGGTTACGATAAAGTATTGCCGATGAATTCAGGTGCGGAAGCCGATGAGACAGCTCTCAAATTATGCCGTAGATGGGCTTACGACAAAAAAGGAATTCCTGAGAATGAAGCGAAGATTATTGTCTGCCTCGGAAATTTTCATGGTAGAACAATTACTGTTATATCAATGTCCAACGATCCTGATTCTTATAGAGGATTTGGACCATACACTCCCGGATTTGTAAAAATTCCATATAACGATTTGAATGAGTTGGAGAAAGCTCTTCAAGATCCAAACGTTGCCGGATTTTTAGTTGAGCCGATTCAGGGCGAAGCCGGCGTTGTTGTACCTGATGAAGGATATCTTTCCAAAGCTTATAAGATGTGTAAAGAAAAAAATGTTCTTTTCATAGCCGATGAAGTTCAAACCGGGTTGTGCCGAACCGGAAAACTATTAGCGTGCGAGCATGAAAAAGTAAGACCCGACATTGTAATTCTTGGCAAGGCATTAAGCGGCGGAACAATGCCGATAAGTGCTGTGCTTGCAGATGATGATATTATGCTTGTAATTAAACCGGGTGAGCACGGTTCAACGTTCGGCGGTAATCCGCTTGCATCCAAAGTTGCAGTTGCTGCACTCGAAGTTCTTAAAGAAGAAAAGCTTGATGAGAATGCAGAAAAATTAGGTAAGGTATTCAGAGAAGAAGTGAGTAAAATTAAATCCGATATGATTGAACTTGTTCGCGGTAAAGGTCTGCTTAATGCTATTGTAATAAAACCTAAGAATGGAAAAGAAGCGTGGGATGTATGTCTTAAGATGAAAGAAAACGGTCTGCTTGCAAAGCCGACGCATCGACATATTATCCGGTTTGCACCACCACTAGTTATTAATGAAGCTCAGGTTAAAGAAGCTGTAGCAATAATTGAAAAGTCGATTAAAGAAATTGAGAACGCTTAGAAGATAGAAAAACTCCCCCTTCAATTACGAAGGGGGAATTTAATTTTGTCTATCAATCAAAATTAGCATTTATAAACGGTAACACTTTTGCAATTCCCTTGTTGTTTTTTGCAATGTTAATCAAACCAATCTGAACACCGTGCAATTCATCAGCCACGTTAAATAAACCAATTACCAATCCTCTTTGGGAATTAGCAACCTTATTATAAACCGCCGCAGAAAATCCTCTGAAGTCTCCAACGTCCATCCATCCGCTAACATTAAATCCTCTGAAATCCGGTGTTTCAATTTTGTAGCCGGCAACAGTTAATCCTTTTATTTCAGTATTTCCAACAACTGCTAATAGAGCTGTGCTAATGCCTAAAACACTTTCTTCACCAACTATTGCTAATCCGGCAAGATTAATTCCTTTCAAACTTTCTTTTGCAACAACAGCCAGACCACCAGAATTTATTCCGTAGATATTACCTTCTGAGACAACTGCCAATCCGCCGATATTAAATCCGAACAAATTACTTTTTGCAACAACGGCGAGACCGCCAAAATTAAAACCAAGTTGATCGCCCTCAGATACTGAAGCTAAACCTCCAATATTTATTCCTCTCAGATTTTTTTCTGCAACTAAGCCCAAACCTCCGATATTAATTCCATCAATATTACCCTCAGAAATTGCAGCTAAACCGCCGATGTTAATGCCTTGCAGTTTATCCAGACCCATAACAGCGGCAACACCAATTGATATTCCTTTCAACTCATAAGCAAAAGGGGCAGCGCCAATTGAGATACCATTAATTTTTGATCCCGGATTTCGTCCCGGTTTCCAGAATGTAATGTTGATTCCGTTAATCCTTTCAACACCGCAATCGGAAATATTAAGTCGCAGACCGTTCCACACCGGTGAATTTCCAAAACTAATACCTGTATTTCTTAAACCAAGGTCAAAACTTTTTTGTGAACAATCTGTTTTCGTAGTATCATTTTCATCGAATATATCAACCTGGGCAAAAACAGTTGGTGCTAAAATTAGAAGGGAGATAATTAATAATATTTTTTTCATGTTATTCCCGGAAAATTTTTTTACACAGAAATTTAGACTTACTGCTGGTATACAAAGTTACATTTTATTTTTAAGCTATTTTTTCTTAAGGAATCCGTACTTCTTTAGATGTTTGTAGGCGAGATAAGCAGTTGCTCCAAACGAGACCGAACCGAGGATGGATTTTAATGTTCTCATACTTTGTGAGCTTACATAATTTTGATAAAGGGGGCTTAAAACATTTGCAGAGTTATTCTGATTGTTAGAAAAATAACCTGATAGCGCACTCACTTGAAGATTTGTTCGTATCCATAATGAGGTTGTGTCGCTCATTAAATTGGAGAACAGAAATAATCTGTCCGTGGCGTTACTTAGTTCTAAATCATTTAATTGAAGCTCTATTACTTCGTGCGGAATATTAGTTTTAAAACCGCGTAAACCTTCAAATTGTGCATAAAGAGTTGAGAATGACATGACAAATAAAGAGATGGAAATTATTTTCTTAATACTTGAATTTATCATCGTTCTTACCCTAATTAAAAAGGAAGTAGTAAGGATTGTTAACAAGCGCTATTACATAGGCAAAACGTTTTTTGATCACTTACTCAAATATTTTATCATTGTCCGTCTAACTAAATCAGTTTATAAATTCGATAGAAGGCAAGAAAAAAATCTTCTTCAACAATCATTTTATTAAATAAAGACTTCTCCTAAAACAAAACTCCAAAGTTATTTCTTTAATTAATAAAATTATTTTATTTCATCCAATAATAAAATCAGTTCTTTAATTGACAAAAACATGTAAAAAGTTTGTTTATACTTGAAGGCAGCATTATAAAAAAGCCGGATATTTCTACCCGGCGTTCACATCTTATGTTATTTATCTTATTATCAGTTATTAACGATTATCTGAGCACCAAGAGCTTGTCCGCCTGTTCCATTAACCAAACCTTTTGCAAAAACAGTATAAATTTTTCCATTGGTCAAAGTTATACCGGGCAGATTAAGCACAACAGTTGAGGTACCAGCTAATCTAACTTGTAAATCATAAGTTCCTGCATCAAGCGGTGTAAATGATGATGCTGCTTTGAAATTATAATTACTAAACAAAACAGTTCCATCAGTTAAAGTAATATCAACAGCAGGTGCATCAGGTGATAAATGAATGAACCTAACATGAGATTTTCCGCTTGCCGGCGCTCTTAAATCATCTTCCAGTACCAGTGGCTCTAAATTAGCAACTTTGTTAACAGCAAAAACTGAGTAGTTTTTATTGGCCATAAGAGGAAGATCGGCCTGAATAACAGTAGTTGAAGTTCCTGTAACATTTACTTTCACATTTCTTGTTCCGGAATTTACGGGTAAATAGCCGGTATTATTCGGGAATGTAAGATTTGTTCCGGTGTTAACATTATCGAGCAAAAGATCAACTCCCGGGGCATCGGGTGATGCGTGTACAACTTTAACCATAGCCTTTTCTACTACAGGTGATACCGGTGATTCATCATCACTGCATGCAGTAAATAATGAAATGCCGAAAACGCCTAAAAAGAACAGAGTAAGATATTTCTTGAACAACATACTAACCTCCCATATTTTTTATTGTGGATTTGAAAACGCAACAGGAGGATTTTTTTTTAAGTTCCTTAAGGAAGGTCAGTTTTTTATCCCTTTAAATTTTTTATTAATTATAGCAGTAAATACTGATTTCCCTTGTGGTTAAAAAATAGAAAGATAATCCGGATTGATTTGATATTTTTTAATTATTTACAAATTTAATTTTGCCGGCAAACGTCCGGCAGTTGTAAACGCAAAACGAAAAGTGTTTCGTGTTACAGAAGACAAGAATTGAGTGATATGTGCTTGAATAAGCAATGAGAGTAATATATCAAAGATTGATATTGGATTTTCTTTGTGCTCTAATGTCTATGAGTGAAATTATTTTCTTAATACTTGAATTCATCATCTTCATCATCACCTTCATCAAACAAATCGGTGTCATCCAGCTCGATATCTTCGTCAGGAATTTCATCGGGTTCTTTGTATAGATCAAAGTCCTGCTCTTCGCCACTTCCTTCGCTTTCCTTGTCGGCTCCATAAACCGGTTCGGCGTGTGTAAAGAATGGATCTCTCTCAACATAATTTTCGTCCATTTGATCCATAACCCGTCCTAAAATTTCTTCGGTAAGGTCGGCTTTCATTTCCTTTGCATCGGGCTTTTTATTTTCATCAAACTTTTCATCACCGGCGGGAGTATCTTTCCACATTTCTAAGAGCGATTTTTTATCAACCTTTGTTAAAAATGTATCAATCTCTTTTTCAATTACATTTATATGTTTTTGATCCCATTCGCCTTCATCGGCTAACTGGCTTTTCATAAATTCCCAGAACGATCCTGCTTTCTTTCCGGGATTTGGAAGTTTTTTGAGTGTTGTTATAATCTCGGAAACAGTTTTTTTCATTGTGTATTGCATTGGCATCTCCTTATAGGTAATATTCTCACAAATAAATTAGTAAAATCCTGTGAAAGTCAATATAGATAAAAAAATGACGCGTGGTATAAAAAGGAATATCTAAGGAATTAAAAATTATTTATTACTATTTTCCATGCATCAGTGAAATAATGTAATGTAAATATGTTCTTCTAATTCTATTGGAAATTTAATAAACCGGATAAGAAAAAGAAATAATTGCCCCCGTAGCTCAGTGGATAGAGCAGTGGCCTCCGGAGCCATGCGCACAGGTTCGACTCCTGTCGGGGGTACTAGTATTTTCTTATCGCGTGTTTCCTAATTCACATAATATATCTAATGTTAACCTCAGATCGGGGGTCTAATGAAACCGCTTAAAAAATTATTCCTGATACTTTTCGTTCTTCTCAATTTTTCTCTTGTTGCTCAGGAAGAGGACAAGTCACTTTTAACACTCGACCGGATTTTTAAGTACTATGAATTTTTTGGCGACCAGTTCGGTCCCGCACGATGGATTGATGACGGCAAATACTACACAACCGTTGAAAATTCATCCGAAGTTAAGGGAGGCAGAGACATAGTTAAATACGAAACTGTTTCCGGTAAAAAAGAAGTAATGGTTTCTGCAAAACTCTTAATACCCGAAGGTAAAGAAAAACCTCTGGCAATCAATGATTATATCTGGTCGCCGGATAGAAAGCTGCTAATGATCTTTACAAACACCGCACGTGTCTGGCGTTATAATACAAAGGGGGATTACTGGGTGCTTAACCTTGAAACCAGTCAGTTAAAAAAATTAGGAGGCGATGCTAAGCCATCAACATTGATGTTTGCAAAGTTCTCGCCGGATAATAATAAGGTAGCTTATGTAAGAGAACATAATATCTATGTTGAAAATCTTGCTGATGGTAAAATTACTCAACTTACATTCGATGGTTCTGAAACAATAATTAACGGAACATTCGATTGGGTTTATGAGGAAGAGTTCGATTGCCGCGATGGTTTCCGCTGGAGCCCCGATTGCAAGCAGATTGCATACTGGCAGCTTGATGCATCCGGAATCGGCGTTCATTATATGATTAATAACACCGATTCACTCTATGCTAAAATTATTCCCGTTCAGTATCCAAAAGTTGGAACTCAAAATTCAGCTTGTAAAGTTGGTGTAATAAGTGCAGAAGGTGGCGAAACAGTCTGGATGAAAACAACCGGCGACCCTCGCAATAATTACATCCCAAGAATGGATTGGAACAACTCATCAAAAGAAATCTGGTTCCAGTATTTCAACCGTGCTCAAACACAGGTTGAGATATTTCTTGGTGATGCTAAAACCGGTGAAATAAAATCGATACTCAAGGAAGAAGATAACGTCTGGATAGATGTTGTTGACGATATGAAGTGGCTTAACAACGGAAAAGAATTTACGTGGATAAGCGAACGCGACGGTTGGCGCCATATTTATCTTGTTTCTAAAGATGGTAAGAAAGTTCAGTTGATTACACCGGGCAATTTTGATGTGATTGATATCCAGAAAATTGACGACAAAAATGGATGGATCTATTACAGGTCATCTCCCGATAATGCAACTCAACGTTATCTTTATAGAGTATCTCTTGATGGCAAAGGAAAAATTGAAAGGTTAACTCCAAAACAAATTACCGGTGTAAACTCATATCAAGTTTCTGATGGTGCTAATTATGCAATTCATAATAACTCTACATTTGATAGTCCCTCAACAATCAATCTTATTGAATTGCCATCGCATAAAATTGTAAGAACTCTTGTTGAAAATAAAACCTATAAAGAAAAAATTAATGCACTTAAAAGATTACCGACAGAGTTTTTCAAAGTTGATATCGGAAATAATATTGTTCTTGATGGATGGATGATGAAACCACCCGATTTCGATCCGGCTAAAAAATATCCGGTTCTGTATTACCTCTACGGTGAACCGGCAGCACAGACCGTTCTCGACCAGTTTTTCGGAACTCAATATCTCTGGCATCTAATGCTTGCACAGCAAGGATATATAATAATAAGTGTGGATAACAGAGGAACACCGGCACCTAAAGGAAAGGAATTCAGAAAGTCGCTTTATAAAAAAGTTGGAACTGTTACATCGCAAGATCAAGCAGAAGCAATGAAGGCGATAATTAACAATTATAGTTTTATTGATCCGCTTCGAATTGCAGTATGGGGATGGAGCGGAGGCGGTGTATCTACACTTAATCTAATGTTCAGATATCCGGAATTATTTCAGACAGGATTGGCGGTTGCCGCAGTTAGCGATGAACGTTTGTATGATACAATTTACTCAGAACGTTATATGGGTTTGATTACCGAGAATGAAGAAGGTTACAAAGAAAGTGCGGCAATTACATTTGCACATCAGTTGAAAGGTAATTTGTTGATGGTTCACGGTACCGGTGACGATAATGTCCATTATCAAAATATGGAATTGTTAATCAATGAATTGGTTAAACACAATAAACATTTTACAATGATGGCATATCCAAACCGTTCGCATGGTATATATGAAGGCGAGGGGACAACCATTCATTTGTATACATTACTAACAAAATATTTGAATGATAATACTCCGGCTGGAGGAAGATAATTAATTACTCTGCGCTCTTTGAGTTTTCTCTGCGATCCCGGCGTGAATAAATTTTTACGTTTCCTGAGATAAACTCAAAGAGCGATTTTATTATCGGAGAATATTATGAGAAAATTTCTTTCGCTCTTTCTATTACTATCCTCTCTTATTCAATCACAAACTAAAATTGCAATCCTCGAACTAAATAATTCATTCAACAATAACAGCGAATTGCAATCAGTAATGAAATTTCTAAAACAAACGGAAGAATTTAAACCGACACTCCTGAATAAAAAAGACATTCTACATTCTACATTCTCAATTCTAAATTATCAATTGTTGTGGATTCATAGAGCCGACTCCACCGAATTTACATCGGAAGAAACCGACCCTCGTGTTATCTCTAAACTTAAACAGTTTGTGAATGAAGGTGGAAAATTATTTTTAACTTTTGATGCATTAAAGTACCTGAACCTCCTCGGATTTGAAACCGAAAAACCAACCGTTCAATACGCAGATGCAATTGATGACGGTTATGGTAGAAAACTGGGACTTCATTCATTCCGCTCTCACCCGATCTTTGACGGATTGAATGGAGGTGCTTACATGTTCAACCCAAAAGTTGATATGAAAACGCGACAGATCGGATTTTTCGGCTCATCAATTCCACAAAACGGAAAAGTTGTTGCGGTTGATTGGTCATACATAACATTAAAAGAAGATTCAAAACTGGTTGTTGAATACAATGTTGGTAAAGGAAAAGTTTTAGCAGTTGGGGCTTATACATATTACTCAATTCCAAATAACAGCAGAGAGCATCTGGAACTCTTTACCAGGAATTGTTTGAATTATTTATCAGGAAAATATTACGATCAACCAAAACATTATTGGAATTATTTAACTAATACTGTAAAGGAATTTTCATTTAAAGAAAAAGTCAGCAGTACATTTCTCAATTCTACTTCAACTTCCTGGCAGCAATCGAATCAGAATTTATTAATTAAAAATCAGTTTGCATCGGACAACTACTGGAATGTAGCCGGTGAGCGTATGCTTGTAATGGGGAAAGAAAAAGGGGGAATGGACGAAATATGGGCTCATCCATTTATGGCTCTACGGGATTATGAGGTTGGTATTCAATTCTCATATAAAGATACAGTCTTCTGGCTGAACGATGCGCGTCCCCAAATAGAAGTAAGACCCGAATCGTTTACACGCATCTATAAATTTAACAGGGCATATTTGACAGAAATCGTAACATCATCGAATAATAAACCCACTTCAGTTGTTCATTATGAATACCGCGGTGTCTATCCGGCAAAACTCATAGTCAAGTTTAAAAGTAATATGCGCATTATGTGGCCTTATTCCGAAAAGGTATTCAACACAATTGAATATGCATGGAACGAAAACTCAAATAATTTTTTAATAACGGAAGAGAGTGGCGAACATGCTGTTTGTGTTGGTGCAAATAGAAAACCTGTACAAAGAGCAATAGGCAGATTTACAAATTTTGAAAAACAGAATTCGGTTTATACCGGTACCGCAACGGATAATTTTTTAGTTGCAGCACTCGCTCAATATGATCTTGAAATGAATGATAATATTGACATTGTAATTACTGCAACAAACGAAGGCATGGAATCAACTTATCAGGATTATTTGAGCGCATTAAACAATCCCCAAAAGATATATACTGAAGCGTCTAATTATTATAAAGGGGTTTTAGATAAATCATTAATGATAACAACGCCGGATAAAGATTTTAATGAAGGATATAAATGGTCGCTTATCGGAACAGATCGTTTTTATGTTAACACTCCCGGATTAGGTAAAGCGCTTGTTGCCGGATATTCAACAACAGCAAAAGGATGGAACGGGGGACATAAAGTAAATGGACGCCCCGGATATGCATGGTACTTTGGGCGCGATGCTGTATGGAGTTCATTTGCACTTCTGGATTATGGTGACTTTGAAAAAGTTAAATCGCAATTACAGTTTTTTAATAAGTATCAGGATCTAAACGGAAAAATATTTCACGAGTTAACAACTTCAGGTGCGGTTCATTACGATGCTTCGGATGCAACACCGCTCTATATAATTCTTGCCGGCAGATATTTGCTTCATAGCGGCGATGTTGAGTTCATTAAAGAAACCTGGCCGAACATTAAAAAGGCAATCGAGTTCTGTTTTTCGACCGATACCGATAAAGATCATTTAATCGAAAATACAAATGTTGGTCACGGCTGGGTTGAAGGTGGCGGATTATACACCGCTCATACGGAAGTTTATCTTGCTGCTTGCTGGGCAGAAGCATTGCGTATGGCCTCGATTATGGCGGAGAGATTAATGTATAATGAAGAATGTAAAATGTATAATGATGAGTATATGACTGTTAAAAAAATTATTAATGAAGAATTCTGGAATGAGCAGATTCAGTTTTTAAGTTTTTCGAAATTGAAGGACGGAAATTTCAATCCAGAGAAGACAGTTCTTGCTGCTGTTCCGGTTTATTTTGATATGCTCGATTACCGCAAAGCACAGAATGTAATTGATGATTATGCTGAGAATTATTTTTCTGCCGACTGGGGCGTTAGAATATTACGTGATGATTCGCCTATTTATAATCCGCGCGGATATCATACGGGATCTGTATGGCCGTTATTTACTGGTTGGAGTGCATTAGCGGAATTTAAATATGGAAACTCTCTTCAGGGATTTACTCACATAAAGAACAACCTTCTTGTTTATAAGAACTGGCAGCTCGGTTTTATTGAAGAAGTTATGCACGGATCGGAATACCGTCCTTCAGGCGTTTGTTCTCATCAATGCTGGAGTCAGACCATGGTTATTCAACCGGCAATTGAAGGAATGCTCGGGTTGGAAGTTGATGCACTGAATAACCATATTATATTATCTCCAAGGTTTCCCGCGGATTGGAATTTTGCAAAAGTTGAGAAAATAAAAATTAATGACACCTTTATAAATTATGAAATGAATAGAGAAAACGGTAAAACAGTTTTTACTTTTTCAACTAGTTCATCAAAACCGATTCAGATTAACTTCAACCCGGAATTTCCTCTTGGAACAAGAATATTAAATGTATCAATAGATAATCGACCAATATTATTAAAGCGGACTGATGACAAATCAGTCAGCGTATTATTTACACTAAATAAAAAAGCAGTTATAGAAATAAATCACGAGGATGGAATTGCTGCCTTACCTCACGTGTATCTGCCAAAACCAAATTATCAGTCGGAAAGATTTAGAATATTAAATGAACGAATTGATGCCGGCAATTATATTGTAAAAGTTCAGGGAATAAATGGAAGCAGAGAAGAATTAAAGATCTGGAATAAGGGAAAAATAGAGACTATAAACGTCGAATTTGATAGTGAAAACGAGAAGTATGTTAATAAGGAAATAATAATTAAACCGAACTAATTTTTCTTAATGAAAGGAAGGTTTATAATGGAGGGTTACGACTTAAATCAAATAAAATCTCAGCTCGTATGGCGGAAGAATAAAATTCAGGAAGCTCTTTCCGGCCATATTGTTCCAATGCATCTTGTCGGTTTACTTAGAGAAGTTGATTCGGCACTCGAACGGATTGATAACGGGACTTATGGAATTTGTGTTGTATGCAATGATCCGATTGAAAAAGACAGATTACTTGTCGATCCACTCATTAAAGTCTGCCTCGATCACCTTACCACGCACCAGCAGAAAGAACTTGAAGAAGATCTTGTAGTGGCAAACAGTATTCAAAAAGCAATGCTTCCTAAAAATGATCAGTTATTAAAGGGTTATGAAATTTATTATTACTACGATGCTGCGGGAGTTGTTAGTGGAGATTATTGCGACATTATTGATACCGGTAGCAACAGCGATTCTTTTCATCTTGTTCTTGGTGATGTATCTGGAAAGGGAATAGCAGCTTCAATGCTTATGACTCACTTACGCGCAATGTTTCAAAGTCTTATTCCGCTCGGATTATCAATATCCCATTTAATGGCTAAGTCAAGCCGATTGTTGTGTGAGAGCACCTCTTCAACGCATTACGCTACTTTACTAATTGTTAAAGCGGATAAAA
>CAZEBL010000049.1:0-14542 GCA_964510325.1 uncultured Melioribacter sp.
TCTTTTATTAATGAATGCAATTGTTTTTACTTTACTGTTGAGGATTGCATCCTTAATTTGTGTAGCAGCATCAACTCTTCCGCCAAAGGTATTTATCCTGAAAATAATTGCACTTGCAAAATTAGTTTCTGCTTCTTTTACAACACGTTTGATGTATGGTGCAAGTCCGAGGTCTATATCACCTTCGATATTAGCGTAATAAACTTTTTCCTGAGCGGAAATGGAGGTGATAAATAGTATGAATATAAAAAGGATTAACCGTTTCAATTTATTCTCCAAAGAAAATATTTTGCCAACGGTTAATTACTCAAAATGAATCAATAATTCAAATTATTTATTTACAAAAGCGTAATTGAGCATTTTATAGACAAGTTTTGCCGCAACAAAACTTGATGAAGTATGCGATTTTGAAGGAGCGAGTTCAACTACATCGAATCCTACAATATTTTTATCCAGACCTATAATTTTAAGAAGGTTCATGGTTTCATCCCAGAATAATCCTCCCGGTTCCGGTGTCCCTGTAGCTGTAAGAAAAGATGGATCGAATCCGTCAACATCAAATGTGATATATACATTATCTGTAAGAGATCTTGAAACTAATTCCTGCCAGTTATCACCGTACATTCCAAGTTTAATTTCGCGAGCATAAAAAGTCCGGATACTATTCTTCTTTCTAAAATCTGATTCTTCTTTAGATTGAGCGCGGATTCCCACCTGAACTATTTTTGTATTAAACTCCGCAACCCGTGCCATTACGGATGCATGGGAATATTTAGAACCTTCATAACTTTCTCTTAAATCAGAGTGGGCATCAATCTGAAGTATAGATAAATTTTCAAAGCGTTCGTGGTGAGCTTTAATTGGTGCAACGGATAAGGAATGCTCTCCGCCTAATGTTACAACAAATTTACCCCCGTCGATATGCTTAGCTACTTCTTTATAAATTTTTTCGATTGATTTACTGATCGGGAGTTTAGAGAGTTTAAGTTCCGGTAATGTACAGATCCCTTTTTCAAAACAGAGTTCTCTATTTAATTCTTCGTCAAAGAATTCAACGTAATGAGAGGCGTTTAAGATTTCTTTTGGACCTATGGCAGTTCCTTTACCATAGCTTACAGTTTTTTCGAGCGGAGCCGATATTACAACTATTTGAGAATCTTTGTAGTTGGAATACTTTTTATCAATTGCTAAAAAATTCTGTTTAATACCGAGTTCTTTCATTTAATTAAGCTCCCAAATTGTCAAATAATATGAAGAGGATTTTGTGAATTAATGCCTTTGTGGCTATTATATTGAACGTGCCACAAAGACACCAAAACACTATAAAATATTACACAAATACGAAATGTTAGTCTTTAATAACCGAAGCGATAGCCGAACGATCGAATTTCATTTTAACATTATTGCCGACATCAATAAGACAGGTTTTTTCTTCCAATCCGGCAACTGTTCCATAAAGACCACTTGTTAAAACTACTTTATCCCCTTTCTGAATAGCAGAGAGAAGTTCTTCTCTTTCTTTAGCTCTTTTCTGCTGGGGTCTAATAATCATAAAATAAAAAATTGCGAAAATAGCACCGAACATTATCAATGTGCTGATTAAACTTCCGCCTCCGCCGCCGGATCCATCCGGTGGTGGCGTCATTGCTAATAATAGATCCACTTATTCCTCCGATGTTGATTGTACATTAACTGATATTATTTTTGAATAACTATTTTTCCATTCAATAAAAGTTCCATCTAAAATTCTTGAACGAGCTTCACGGATAAGGTTCAAATAAAATGTTAAGTTATGAATTGTCGCAAGTTCTAATGCCAGAATTTCTCTTGCATTGAAGAGATGCCTTAAGTAAGCTCTCGAAAACTGAGAACATGTATAACAATTACAATTCGGATCGAGCGATGTGTAATCGTCTTTATAAGCAGCATTACGCATCGAAACAATTCCTTGCGAAGTGAACAAATATGCGTTACGTGCGTTACGCGTCGGCATTACACAATCGAACATATCGATACCTAATGAGATTGCCTGAAGAATATTTTCCGGTCTCCCAACGCCCATCAAATAACGCGGTTTATCTTCGGGCATAAAATTGGTTGTAAAATCCACCGTTTCATACATAGTATCCATCGGTTCGCCAACAGCAAGTCCACCTATAGCATATCCATCAAAACCGATCTTGATTAAATCCCGGGCAGAACTTTCTCTTAGGTCTTTATAGACACTTCCCTGAATAATTCCGAATAATGATTGATCAAATCCGTATAAAGGTAAAGATGATTCAAATGCTTCTTTATTCTTCAAAGCCCAACTGGAAGTAAGCTCCTTGGAATTTTTAGCATATTCATAATCGCATGGATAAGGAGTGCATTCATCAAGAGGCATCATAATATCGCTTCCTATACTTCTCTGAATTGCAATCACCTTTTCCGGTGTGAAGAAGTGTTTTGAGCCATCGAGATGAGAGCTGAATTCCACTCCATCGGGTTTTAACTTACGAAGCTCGGTTAAACTAAAAATTTGAAATCCGCCGCTATCGGTTAAAATCGGTCGATTCCAATTCATAAACTTATGAAGTCCGCCGGCTTGTTCTAAGATTTTTGTACCCGGTCTAAGGTACAAATGATAAGTATTTGAAAGAACAATTTCAGCATTAACTTCGCTTTCAAGAACTCTTTGTGTTACTGCTTTAACAGTTCCCTGAGTTCCAACCGGCATAAAAATAGGCGTATTAACAACTCCGTGCGAAGTTTTTAGAGTACCGATTCTTGCTTTAGAATTTTTATCTGTATAATTAAGGGAAAACAAAATTTATCTTAAAATTTGGTGCGAAAGATAATGTAATTTTAGCTTTTCTTCCATTGATTATTACTCGTTCGACACTACTTATTGAATAAACAATTCATTGTATTTTTCATTTAAGAGAGGACATTTTTCATTCCGCCCGAATAATTTTACACGGTTATTCGCGATAAGATCATAAACCCAATCCAGAAATTTTTTAGGAAGAGACCTGAAGATTTTCAAAATCTTCCAGGGATAATTAAGGTGATTGATAATGAAGAATACGGCATCTGACTTAAGATAAATTTTTTCATCATAATAGACTATTACTGATTGAAGCGGAAAAGTAGTAAAATTACTTACTATTGGATAAACTTCTACAGCATTAGATTGAAGAGAAGCGTAACGGAATATTTTTCTCTTATCCAGTTTTAATAATATTCTTACAAACCCATTACAAAGATTACAATATCCATCAAAAAAGATTATCGGGTTATTCATAAAAATTAATTCGATTCCACCGGACCGAACCAATCGATAATTCCGTTTTCCAGGTTGAAGACTTTAGTAAATCCCATTTTCTGCATTTGAACAGCAGCGTTAAAACTTCTGCTGCCTGAGCGGCAATAAACAAAGTAGGTTTTATCGCGGTCAAGTTTTTCAATTTGTGAGAGGAAATCGGGTTTATAAATATCGATCAGAATTGAATCGGGAATTCTTGCCTGGTCATATTCCTCTTTCGTCCGCACATCCAGGATAACCGCATCTGTGGTTTCCTTAGACATTTTTTCGAAAGTTTCTGAATCGAGATTTGCAACATTTGGTCTATTACCAAATAGAAATGACATAATTGAGCCCATTTTTCCCTTTTATTATTATTAACAAGTGCGGTTAAAAAAAAGTTTATTCCGTAAGGTCCGGTTCAATAGTAAGTTTAAGAAGATCAATCTTGGTTCTATCGGATTTAAGAATAAGTATTGAATAATGATCGATTTTGAAGGTCTCCCCTTTAACAGGAATTCTTCCAAGTTTTGCAGTAATAAAACCGGCAATCGTTTCAAAATCCCCTTCTTCATCAATATTAAAATTGTACTCTTCGTTTAAGAAATCAATTTCAACTTTGCCGCTTAAGATGTAAGTTGTGTTATCGAGTTGTCTTACAACTTTTTCTTCCTCGTCGTATTCATCGCTTATTTCTCCAAAGAGTTCCTCAATCAAATCCTCGATTGTAATTATCCCGGCAGTACCACCGAATTCATCTACAACTACGGCAAGTGTAAATTGTTTTTCGAGAAATTCATTTAACATTTCGAGACTCTTCTTTGTATCAGGTACAAATACAACTTCTCTAATCATCTCCGATAGAGTTTTAGGGTTGTTGAAAAGATCCTTAAGAAGAATCATCCCTTTAATGTTATCGAGGTTTTCGTCATAGACAATAAGTTTTGAATAACCCGACTCTATAAATTTATCGGTTACTTCCTCAATGGTGCTCGTAATATCGACTCCCACAATAGCGGTTCTTGGTGTTATAGCTTCATAAACTCGCTGCTCACGGATTTCGATTACTCTGGAGATAATATCGGACTGGTCTTCATTCATTCGACCAGCTTCAGAACTTTCTTCAATCAGATTTTGAATATCCTCTTTATCAAATATCTGAAGAATTTCTTCTTCCTCTTTCTTATTCATTCTATTAAGAACAGTCGAGATTTTGGAAGTGATCTTAACAAGAGGATAAAGTAGAAACAGTACAAGACGTAGCGGGATAGAAGAAATTAAGATTATGGAATCGGCAAGCTCGCGTCCAACAAATTTTGGGAGTAATTCTCCGAAGAAAAGAAGAATGATCGTAGAGATTATTAAAATCTCAGCTTCCTCCAAACCGAAAGATGAAATGAGAAATACAGAGAATAAAGAAGCAAAGGCAATATTAACAATGTTATTAGATATTAGCAGTGTAGAGAAGAAGAGATCGGGATTTTTTATGAAGTAGTAAGCATTAGAAGCATAAATATTTTTCTTTCGGCTTCTAAGTTCAATTTTAATTTTATTGGAAACAAGGTAAGCAATTTCCGTTGATGAAAAGAAAGCACTTAGTATTAAGAGAAATATTAATATCAAATAATCAGAAAACATTTTATATCCATATCAAAAATAAATTATATATAGTGATACTGTTACAAATAGTATTAAATTAACAATCATTGGAAGATCTGTTAAGAATACTTCCACAACATTCTCACCCATATTCCGTTTAATTGCAAGAAACATATATCTAAAGATGCCAAAAATTACAAAAATTGTTGTAAAGACAAGTTGTTCAGAACCGAATGCTTCAATTGTTCGTTCGGCAACTGTATAAAGAGCATAACTAAGAATAACAGAGGCACTTGTAATGGCGGCAATCAGGTCAATAAAATCGAGAGAGTAATCTTTGAGCACTTCTCTTTGCACCGATGAGTTACCACTACCGGCAATTTCAACCCGCCTTTTCATTACTGCCAGAAACAGTGAGAGAAATATAGTAGTTAGAATCAACCAGTTTGAGAGGTAAACCGAAATAATAAATGCACCGCTTACAACTCTTATTAAAAATCCAGCGGCAATACAAAAGATATCTACAATAACAATTTTTTTAAGATAAAGTGAATAAGCAATATTGATCACTATGTAGAACCACATCATAAGGACAAAATTCGGATTTAAGGAGAATGAAAATAAAATTACGACAACAAGTAAAATTCCCAATAAAACTAATGCTTCGCTAATTTTGATTTTACCGCTTGCAATAGGTCTAAATTTCTTTACAGGATGATTCCTGTCTCTTTCTGCATCAATTATGTCGTTCAAGACATAAACAAAACTGGAGGTAAAAGAGAATGCAAAAAATCCGACAAGAACATTGATTAGAATTGAGTAATCGAAAAGGTGTTTGGAGAATACAAGCGGAACAAATATAAAAAGATTTTTAAGCCAGCTTGGTATCCGTAATAATTTAATATACTCAGTAAATTTAGAAAACAACTGCTTCCTCGTATGTTCCGAAATGCTGTTTAAGTACTTCAACCATTTCACCTAAGGTAACATAATTCTCTGCTGCTTCAATTAATACCGGCATAATATTGCTTCCTGAATCAGCGGCTTCGGCAATTTTTGCAATACTTTTATCCACCAATTCCTGGTTGCGTAAACTTTTAAGTCTGGCAAGTTTTTCCCTTTGCTTCTTTTCTACTTCAGGTGAAATCTGCAAAATCGGTATATCAATTTTAGAATCTTCTTCTACAAATTCATTAACACCAACAATAATTTTCTCTTTTCTTTCCAATTCCTTCTGGTATCGATAAGCCGAATCGGCAATTTCTTTCTGGAAGTAACCCGATTCAAGTGCCTGGATAACGCCGCCCATATAATCGATTTCATTAAATATTTTATTTGCCTCATCTTCCATTTTTTGAGTAAGCGATTCAATAAAGTAGCTTCCACCTAAAGGATCTACCGTATTAATAACTCCCGTCTCGTAAGCAAGAAGTTGCTGGGTTCTAAGAGCAATTTTAACTGCTTTTTCGCTTGGAAGAGCAAGAGTTTCATCCATTGAATTAGTATGAAGCGATTGAGTTCCGCCTAAGACTGCTGCTAATGCCTGAAATGCTGTTCTAACAATATTATTCTCCGGCTGCTGCGCCGTCAACGTACATCCGGCAGTTTGAGTATGAAAACGGAGCCACCAGCTTCTTGGATTTTTTGCACCGTATTTTTCTTTCATTCGTCTGGCATAAATTCTACGTGCGGCTCTAAACTTTGCAATCTCTTCAAAAAAATCGAGATGCGAGTTAAAGAAGAAGGATAATCTCGGAGCAAATTCATCAATATCCATTCCTCGTTCAATACAAGCTTCAATGTATGCAAATCCATCTGCTAATGTATAAGCCAATTCCTGAACAGCAGTTGAACCGGCTTCTCTAATATGGTAGCCGCTAATTGATACCGGGTTCCACTGCGGTACTTCATTTGTGCAGTATTCAATCATATCAGTAATAATTCTCATTGAAGGACGTGGCGGAAAGATATATTCCTTTTGGGCTATGTATTCTTTTAAAATATCATTCTGAAGTGTTCCGCGTAACTTATCGAAAGAGACTCCTTGTTTCTTTGCAACTGCAAGATAAAAAGCAAAGATCATTGCTGCCGGGGAATTGATCGTCATGCTTGTCGAAACCTTATCGAGAGGAATTCCATCAAAGAGAGTTTCCATATCCTCAAGAGATGAAACGGCAACACCACAAATTCCAACTTCACCTTCACTCATTTGGGCATCGGAATCCCAGCCCATTAAAGTTGGTAAGTCAAATGCAACGGAGAGACCGGTCTGACCATGTTCAAGTAAGTATTTAAATCGTGCGTTAGTATCTTCAGGAGATCCAAACCCGGCAAATTGCCTCATCGTCCAGATCTTACCGCGATATCCGTTAGTATGAATTCCGCGTGTGTAAGGATATTCTCCCGGGAAATTAATATCACTTAAGAAATCAATCTTCTCTACATCATCTGGCGAATAGAGAGGATTAATCGGTTCACCTGAAACGGTTGTAAATTTCCAATTAAGTTCTTTAGCCGATGCTAATTTATCTTCAAATGATTTTTTAACTTTTTTATAGTCGTTCATTTTTTCCCTTTATGATTGAGAATTATAAAAAACTTCTAAGTGCTTTTGAATAAAATAATAAACTTCAGGAAGTTCGTCCAAATCTTTTATCAAGTTCTTGAATCGGTATTTTGATTACAATCGGTCTTCCATGCGGACAAACATAGGGCATCGAAGTAGCAAAGAGCTTATCAACAAGAATTCTCATCTCCTTTTCAGTAAGTTTATCGCCGGCTTTTATAGCAGCTTTACAGGAGAATGATTTTGCAAGGTTGTCCCTTACCTCAAGTTGTTTTTCCTGTTGATTCTTTCTGAATTCGTGTAAAATATCCAGTAACGTCTCTGATTCATGTTCCGATTTCAAATCCGATGGAATACCAATAATCTCGACTACATTTTTAGACTTAAACTTAAGATTAAAACCAAGATTTGTTAAATAAGGTTCAAGTTCTTTAACCAGCTGGTAATCAGCCGGATCAAGCTTAACTATTTGCGGAAATAATAAATGTTGCGAAAAAGGGATATTGGCTTCGAATGATTGAAGAGCTTTTTCATATAGGACTCTTTCATGAGCAATGTGAGAATCAATTATCATTAAGCCACTTTTAATCTGGGAAAGAATATATTTATTATGAAGAAGAACTATAAACGGTGTTTCGTTGGAAGCAGATTGAACAGAATCCGATTCGTGATAAACTTCTTTTTGAGTAATAGTTTCGAAAGGGTGATCTACCTGAGAATCCGGAGCTGTAGATTTTATTTCACGGTTAAGATCATCAAACAATTGGTCGATTTCATCTTCCGAAAAAATTGATTTACGCTTGTTTGTAACCGGTTGATCTGCAAATGGTCGATCGCTAAAATCACTTCTGACGGTTCGTTGATAAGAATTAAGCCTTAGTGACTCCTTATCGGTGTTGTCACCTGTAAATGATACTACCGGAACAAGGTCGTAACTTCCTAATGTTTTTTTGATTACAGCATTAACGAATGAATAAATTTCTCTTTCGTCATCAAATTTTACTTCCAGTTTGGAAGGATGAACATTCACATCAACTTTTTTAGGATCAATAGAAAGGAAGAGAACAAAGAAAGGATAATCTCCCTTTTCCATTAAATTTTCGTAAGCGGAAAAAACAGCATGATTAACAATCTTACTCTGCACATAACGATTATTAAGAAATAAGTATTGTTCCCCTTTACTTCGTCTTAAGTATGCAGGTTTTGTTATAAATCCGTTAAGACTAAGGTAGTCTGTAATTTCTTTTGCTTCTATTATTAAATCGACGATGTTCTCGCCGAAAATTGCTCTAATTCTTTCCTTATAATCATTTTGGGATAAATCAAAAATAAGATCATCATCATTTATAAGTCTGAAAGCAATTTCCGGATGACTTAATGCAATCCTTTTAAACGTCTCTATGATATGTTTTAATTCGGTAGAATTAGTTTTAAGAAAATTTCTTCTTGCCGGAACATTATAAAAAAGATTTTTAACAGTAACAGAAGTGCCAGCCGGGTAAGCCCCTTTTTCTTTTGATATACTTTCTCCTTCACCAATTTTGATTAAAACGCCAAGTTCATCGAATTGCATCCTGGTCTTAAGTTCAAAAATAGAAACAGCTGCAATTGAAGCGAGTGCTTCTCCGCGGAATCCTAGTGTTTTTATTGCTTCAAGGTCATCAATTGAAGATATTTTACTTGTAGCATGGCGTTGAATACAAAGAAGCGCATCCTCTTCAGACATTCCCGATGCATCATCAACAACCTGAATCAGATTTTTGCCAGCGTTCTTGATATATACATCAACCTGTTTTGCACCGGCATCAATAGAATTTTCCATCAATTCTTTTACAACCGATTCAGGTCTGTTCACTACTTCACCGGCAGCAATTTTATTTGCTATGCTTTCGGGTAATATTTTTATTTTCTGCGACAAATTTATTCCAGCTTCCTTCTTAAATACTCGTTTATTACAAATTCACTTTTATCAATAGATGAAAAAAGCTCCCATTGATTCAAATCTATTTGAGGAAAGAACCGGTCACCTTCAACATCAAACTTCAGTTCAGAAATAATCATTCTATCAGCAATCTTCAAAGTTTCTTCAAAAACCCGTTCTCCACCAATAATAAATACTTTTGAATAATTATGTTCTTCACACCAGGATAATGCTTCAAAAGTCGAGTTGCAAATTACAACGTTTGGGTGAGAAAATGAAAATTCGGGATTTGTAGTAAGAATAATATTAATTCTGTTTTCGAGCGGTTTATTTAATGATTCCCACGTTTTTCTCCCCATCAATACAGGGAAACCAGTTGTAGTATTTTTGAAATGTGTTAGTTCTTCTTTTATATACCAGGGAATTTTTCCATCGCGACCGATAACTCGATTTTTTGAAACGGCAGCAATAATAATCTTTTCCAACAAGACCTATTAGAAGTTTGTAAAATTCACATCAACAAAATTCTTTTTACCGGCTTGAACATTAATTAAAACTCTTGCCTCCGGATAACCAATAAGACGAAGTTTTACCGAATAGACTCCAGCTTTAATATCCAACAGACTATCAGGCGTATTTTTCCATAACCGGTTATCATTAAGAAATATCTCTGCTCCTTTAGGTGTAGAATTGATATAAAGTTTTCCTGTCTCAGGGTGTTCAGTAAAATCTATTATTTCTTCTCTACAGCCTAATACAAGGATAACAAATAGCAACATTATTAACAATTTCATGAAACTCATTGCTCCCCCTATAATCTTTACTGAAAATATTTTCAATATGGGAGATAAAATCAATTCATTAATTACTGCATCAAAGAAAGATTAAAAAGAACATTAAATAAATTATTCCCAGGGCTTATCAATGCCAAGGATATCAAGTTTCTCTTCAAACTCCATTCTTTCAATATTTTTAGCAAATCTCTTATCGATGATTTTCAACCAGCCGAAGCTATCTGCAAGTTTAACTGCTTCCTCCTTATTGCCCGAATAGAGTTTTTTAAGAACTTCAATTTCCTGAACAGAAAAACTAAGTGAGTTCATGCGATAATCCTTAAAAGCTTCCCACGCAATAGGACACCACCGGCTCACAATTTCATTACCGATTATATTCGCATAGCTTCTAATTTCAAATTGAGCATGACTTTCCATCCGGAGAACAAGGAAGTGAAGAAGATTTTGAAGATCAATTTTCCAGTAAGCTTCTGTATAAGTTGAAAGTGGTAAATCTTTTCTTGCCTGTTCACGCGCAACACCAAGAGTAAGACGTTCCTGATAAATTTCCCGTGCAAAATCCTGAAGCTCGGATTCGCGCTCTGTAAGTTTGCTTCCAACTTCTTCTGGGAAAAATCCCTCGCTTCCCTGTTTATTATCTTTTGCCTGAAGGCGCCATTCGCCAAATTTAGTTTTTTGTGTTGCATCAATTGCAATTGAGTAACGTGTTGAGTATTCATTAACGTTTGCTGTTCTGTGTCTTATCCATTGCCGCCATGTATCCATTGGTACACGCACGTGTAATTTGATTTCGCACATTTCAAAAGGAGTTGTATGATGATGGCGCATAAGGTAACGGATAAGTCCCCTGTCTTCGGTTACTTTTTTAGTCCCTTTTCCGTATGATACACGGGCGGCTTGAACGATTGACTCGTCGCTTCCCATATAATCAATAACACGGATAAATCCATCATCCAAAACTGGAAATTTTTTGCCTAAAATTTCATCAAGTTCCGGCACTCTTAATTTATCGAGAGATTCAGCATTCTGTTCCATTCAATTCCTTTCAAATAGATTAGTTGTTTTAAAGAGTGAGCGTAATATAATTCAAAAAATATTTATGCAGAAAAAATTATTTCTTTTATTCAGTTAATATCTTAGCGAATGCTTCAACCAGATTTTTTTTTGTTTGAATTAAATCCTGAGAAATAATTTTAACATCACCTAATACCGGCATAAAATTAGTATCACCATTCCATCTCGGCACTACATGAATGTGAAGATGATCATCAATTCCTGCACCGGCTGCTTTCCCTAAATTTGCACCAACGTTGTATCCATGCGGTTTCATAACTAAATCGAGTGCTTTCATAGAAAGTTTAACTGTCAACATCATTTCGGAAATTGTATCATTGCTTAGCTGTTGTAAATCGGATACATGTTTATTAGGCACTACCATTAAATGTCCACTGTTATAGGGATAAAGGTTGAGAACGGCAAAACAAGTCTTGTTACTAAATACTTTTAGAGAATTAAAGTCGCTTATATTTTGATTTACCGCATCGCAAAAGATGCAAGCAGTGGATTTTTTTTCTTGATTAAAAGATTCGATATAATTTGAACGCCAGGGTGACCATAACTTATCCATTATTGCCTCAAATAAAAAAGGAGTTTACCCTAATTGAATTAAGATAAACTCCTGTTACTAATTTGTATGAATTATTCTTCTTCTTCCTGTTTCGATTTCTGGTATTCTTCGATAATCTTCCCTTCAATTTCTTTTGGTACTTCTTCGTAATGAGAGAAGGACATTGCAAACATTCCGCGTCCCTGTGTTAAGCTTCTAAGTTGTGTTGAGTATTTATGAAGCTCAGCAAGAGGAACTTTAGCTTTAATAATCTGGAACGGGCTTTCCGAATCCATACCCTGAATCTTACCGCGGCGGCTGGAGATATCGCCCATTACATCGCCCATATATTCTTCCGGAATCTTAACAGTAATATCATATATCGGTTCAAGAATTACAGGTTTTGCCTCCATAAATCCTTTTTTGAATGCCTGGGATGCAGCAATCTTGAAAGAAACTTCGTCAGAATCCACAGAGTGATAAGTACCATCGAATAGTGTAACTTTTACATCGACAACTCTGCTACCGGTTAGAATTCCTTTCGTCATAATTTCTTTAAGACCTTTTTCAACAGCAGGAACGAACCGGCCGGGAACAACACCACCGACAATAGCATCAACAAATTCGTATCCTGTTCCTCTTGGTAGTGGTTCTAATTTTAAATGAACATGCCCATATTGACCGCGACCACCTGATTGTTTTTTATGTTTGTATTCAGCATCGTCGCATCTTCCGCGGATTGTTTCTCTATATGGAATTCTTGGTTCAACTAAATCGACCTCAACGCCATAACGGTCTTTTAATAATTTTATTGCAAGATTTAATTGCAGTTCACCCTGACCTGAAACAATAGTTTGCGAAATTTCCGGATCAAATCTGGAGATTAAGGATGGTTCTTCTTCATGTGCAGTATGTAAAGCTGCTGAAATTTTATCTTCATCCCCTTTTGCTTTTGGTTTTACTGCAAAACGAATAACCGGTTCGGGGTATTGAATTTCCGGAATTACAACTGTAAAATTCTTAGAGCATAATGTGTCGCCGGTATGGCTATCTTTAAGTTTAACAACAGCACCAATATCACCTGCAACAAGTTTTGGTATTTCTTTTCTATTTCTACCGTTAAGGATAAAAATCTGTCCCATTCTCTCAACTTTGTCTTTATGAGTATTAATCAAGTCCATACCCGGAGTAACAGAACCCGAATAAACCTTAAAGATAGAGAGTTCGCCAACATGCTGTTCGGAGAGTGACTTAAAAATAAAAAGTGCAGGTTCGCCTTTAGGATCGCATTTAATCTGAACTTTATTTCCGCCATCTTTCATCATAGCTTCAATTGGTTCTCTTTCATTAGGAGCGGGAAAATATTTTGAAGCAAAATCGAGAAATGTATTTACACCAACACCTTTAGTAGCAGAAAAGGCAAAGACCGGAATAATTCCGCCTTTTACAACTGCTGCTTTCAATCCGGTGTTTAATTCATCTTCAGAAAGTGTTCCTTCTTCAAAGAACTTATTCATTAAATCTTCGGAGGATTCTGCAACTTTTTCAATCAATTCCTCTCTAAGTTTTTCTGCCTGTGCTTTTAGGTCAGCAGGAATTTCCGATTCAGTAACTTTCTTAGAACCCGCATCACCATAAGTTACAACTTTCATTTTCACGAGGTCTACAATAGAATCGAAGTTCAATCCTTCTTTAACCGGGAAAGAAACGATAGTTACATCCAGACCGAGGCGGTTTTTTGCTTGCTGAACAGTTTCAAAAAATTTTGAATGTTCATTATCAACTTTATTAATTATAACAGCAGCCGGAAGTTTATTTTTCTTTACGTACTCCCATGTAAGTTCTGTACCTACTTCAATTCCTTCTGCACTTTTAATAACCGAGATTCCAAGATCGGCAACCTGAAGACTTGAAATTACCTGACCAATAAAATCCGGGAATCCGGGTGTATCGATTATATTGATCTTATTATTATTCCAATCGATGTGCAGGGGTGATGCAGCGATAGAGATCTGTCTATCAATTTCATTCTGATTAAAATCGGAAGTGGTATTTCCTTCTTCAATTTTTCCTATACGATTAATTTCACCGGCAGTAAACAATAACAATTCAGAGATCGTAGTTTTTCCACTTCCACCGTGACCAACAAACGCTATATTTCTTATAGCATCGGGATTATACTCTTTCAATATGATATCTCCTTACTTTGAACTATAGATTAATTTCTTTTAAAAGCTTGCCAGAAAGCAGAAATGCCTTTTGAAAATGCTTTTAGATTTTTGATGAGATCTTTGGCTGGATTCTCCGCATCATGAAAGAAGTTCAGATTTTTTATATCGGTTACTTTTTCTTTCACTTTTTTGATCGAACGATCTAATTCATCCCAGTAATTTTCCGCTTCAGTAACAATTTTATTTGCTCTTCGGGAAACATTCGTTAATTCATCTAAGACAGGATTTGCTTTCTCAATAAAATTGTGAACATCAGAACTAACGGCTTCAACTTTCTTAAGTAAATTTCTTAATACGAAAATCAAATAGATACATAAAGCCGAAGCCGATAGAATTAATATGATGAGGAGAAGATCAATTACAGTCATAATCTCTTAAGCTTCTTTTTCGTTACGGTAAGCATCCATTCCAGCTTTAATAGCAGTTTTAAGGCGCTCACCTTCTTTTTCAATTTTCACTTTACCGGCTTCCACAGCACCACCAGCTTTATCTTTAGCATCACTTAAAATTTTTTCTGCTTCGCCGAGTAATGCATCAAC
>CAZEBL010000050.1:0-14339 GCA_964510325.1 uncultured Melioribacter sp.
AAGAATCCTTTGCGCCAAGCCGCCACTGATGCGTTAAACCGGCAATTGAAAAGCCATCATTAAACGTCAATGTCAATACCGGATTTTCAAAATCGACTCTATCACCGGGCATGTTACCAGAAATTTTTTGAAGTTTAGGAGGAATAGTATCAAGATCGGCTTTAGGAGTTATCGAAAATGTTTCATACTTATTTACATTACCTTGTAAATCAGAAATATTATTGCATACCAGAGTAATATTGTTCCCCTTTATAAGTGAATCATTAATTGCAAGGTAGTAGTTTCGAATTTTTGCATCACCTTTGAAAAAATAATTAACATTAAACCGGGATTGTTTTGTAGAATCATACAGGTAAAAGTTTGATGTGGATATTTTTGAACTGTCAATCGGTTCATTATACTCAATTAAAAAATGATTTCTATCCAGCATAACTACACTACTTAACCTTGGTGGTATTGTGTCCATTCTATTCAAATAGAAATCACAATTAATAATTTCACCCGTTTGATCAGAAATTTTCAAATCCTTAAACTGAACACCAAATTCATCTTCATTCATCTGAAACAATAGATCCCTAAGCCGATCGCGGAAAGCAAATACATTATATTCCCCTTCACTTAAACCGACAAGAGTATATTTTCCATTTTTGCCGACCTGAGAAACATAATCGGGTTTTTGATTAGCCGGATCAATTTCATCTCCACTTTTAAGATATGCAAAAACCATAGTCCCGCTCGGGTCGTTGTCATAAATTCTACCTGAAATTTTACCGCTATCGAGTTTATCACCAGTTGAAAATGCAAATGAAAATGGTTCTGCCATTTTATTCCGGTTATTCAAATCCTCCACATCCGCACCAATCGTAATTGTGTAGGTTGTGTTTGTCTTTAATGTATCTCTAAAGTATGCAGTTAAAGATCTTCCACTCCAATCATACTTCAGACTTTTTGTTAATGGAGGTGAAATAAATATTGCTTCCTGAACAGATCTCTTATCAACATATTCAGAGAACTTCAGTTCAAAATAATTATCCGCATAATTCAAAGTAGCATTTTTGGGAAAAATGCTAATAATTTCCGGAGGTGTTTTATCGATATCGCCTCCACCGGGCGGTAACTGACTTGCACAACTGGAAAAAATCAAAATAGTTGTAAACAAAAGAAAAGTGCGGTAGAAAATATTTTTAAGAGACACTTTAATTATCATCATAAAGAAAAGCCAGTTTATTTCTGATTAGCCCGCCATTCACGGTATTTAAGAACATTACGATTATGATCATTCATATTTGTTGAGAAGAAATGTCCTCCCAAACCATTAGCAACAAAGTAATAATATTTATTTGATTCAGGATATAAGGCAGCCATTATTGCATCTTTACCGGGATTATTAATCGGAGCCGGCGGAAGTCCGGCATACTTATATGTATTAAACTTAGAATCGATTTCAAGATCTTTGAAATAGACTTTATTTTTTCTTCGATCTCGAATTAGGTATTGAACAGTAGGATCTGCCTGAAGCAACATTCCTTTACGTAACCTGTTATGATATACACCGGAAATAGTTTTGAATTCACTAAACAAATTGGATTCGGCTTCAATTATTGATGCAAGTGTTAATATCTGGTGCTTATTCATTTTCAATTCTTTCATACGATCAATTACTTTAGGATCGTTAAAAATTCTATTCATCTGTGATGCAAGCTTCCTTAATATTTCCTCGGCAGAACTATGTGTATAAAAATAATAAGTCTCTGGTAACAGGTAACCTTCCAGGTTATCAGCATCAATACCCAGTGAATTAAGAAAAGAACGGCTTCTACTTAATTCCATAACACGCGCAGAATCAATTTCAAGTTTATCCTTAAGTAATTTTGCAAGATCCATTTGCCAGATTCCTTCGCCAATTGTAACAAGAACTTCTGCATCTGGTGCCCCCTCAATAAGCAATTCAACTAATTGCAAGTAGCTTAATCCATTAGGGATGTTATAACGCCCGGCTTTTAATTTTCTTTCCGCTCCATAAATTATTGCAGCGATTTTCATATTGATTTTACTTGGTATTATTTTCTTTTGATAGAGTGAATCAGAAATCTGAGAAAGAGTCTCCCCTTTTTTAACTTCTATTTTAACTGGTTCCTGTAAATCATAATAATTCGGAAAGAAAAAAGTAAAAACTAATAAGCCAAGTATAAAAAAGAAGAATATTACTATAAAGATTATCTCTCTTCTGGATAGAATGGATTTTATGCCGGCTAATTTATTGTTGTTCAATACTAATCCCGATTAACTGCTTAAATATATTGATTTTCTTTTTATAGGAGATAGCCAAATTGAAATAGCTTTCACAAATAGTATTGTGCCCGTAATTAAATTATGCTATTGATCAAAAGGTCTGATAAAAGTATTGTCACTTAAACTTGGATAAGCATTATAATCAAGATCGTATTTCAATCCGGAGTTATAAAGTTTTAATCCCCTGTAAGCAATCATAGCTGCATTATCACCGCAAAATTCCGGTGAGGGAATCACAAGCTTTTTGTTGTACTTACGTGCAAGCAATTCAAGTTCATTACCAAGAAGTTTATTAGCAGCAACTCCACCAACAAGACTAATTGAACTGACATCAAATCTTTCAACAGCTTTTCGAACATTGTTAACCAATGCTTTTACAACCGCTACCTGGAATGATGCCGCAATCATCGGCAAATCCCCTGATGGAATTTGCGCGCTGCTACTATAATTTTTTTGGATATGACGAAGTACTGCTGTCTTCAGTCCGCTGAATGAGAAATCAAATTCTCTTTTACATTGTGCTATGGGGAAATCAATAAGATTTGATTGATAGCTCTCAGCAATCGATTGAATCTTTGGTCCACCCGGGTAACCTAAACCGATCAGTTTGGAGACTTTATCGAATGCTTCTCCGGCGGCATCATCTATTGTAGTTCCCAACTTCTGAATGTCCGTGTCACTTTTAACAATTAACAACAAAGTATGACCACCGGAAACTACAAGACAGAGATATGGGAACTCCGGTTTTTCAGTCATTAAGAATCCTGAAAAAATGTGTCCTTCAATATGATTAACAGGTACGAAAGGTTTATTAAGTGAGTAAGCTAAACTCTTAGCGAATGTAAGACCGACGAGCAGAGCACCAATCAATCCGGGTCCGGCTGTAGCTGTAATTAGATCAATTTTATCAAGTGATAAGTTTGATTTAGAAAGAGCATTTTTAATAAGCGGCATTAAAATCTGGAGGTGCGCTCTACTTGATAATTCGGGAACAACACCACCAAAATTTTTATGAAAATCCTGAGAGGATATTAAATTTGTTTTTAATTCATTGTTGGAAATAATTGCAACTGAAGTTTCATCGCACGATGTTTCAATTCCTAATACATTCATTCTATTTTGCAATTATCTCATTTTAATAAAAAATTAATTATTAATTAAATGTCAGTATGCTTTTTGTAATATGCCATGCCATATTAGGATTTTCCTGTAGGCGCCTTATTGAATATTTATACCAATGGTCGCCAAAAGGAACGTAAATTCTTATCTTGTAGCCGTCTGCGTTAATTTTATCTCTCAATCTTTCTTTAACCCCGTAGAGCATCTGAAATTCAAATTTGTCTTTTGGTATTTTCTTTTGCTTTATCATTTCATATGCATTATTAATAAGGTAATCATCATGCGTTGCAATGCCAACATAATTTCCATTATCGAGTAAATAATTAAGAACATCTAAAAAATTATCTCTTACTTTTTGTTTTGTCTTGTAAGCAATTTCTTCGGGCTCTATATAGATCCCTTTACAAAGTCTGTAATTTGTACCGGCGAGTTCTATTTTTTGAACGTCATTCAGGGTACGCTTTAAATATGATTGGATTACGATACCAACGTTATTGTACTTTTCTCTTAAGCGAAGATACAATGCTATTGTTGCATCTGTTGTGGGAGAATCTTCCATATCAATCCGGACAAAATTGTTATAAGATTTTGCACGTTCGAGTATTTCAGAAATCTGTTGATAACAAAATTCGGGATCGATAACTAATCCCAATTGTGTCGGTTTTAATGAAAGGTTGGAGTTAAGCTTATGCTTATCGATAACATCAAGTACTTGCAAACATTCATTCTTTGCCTGTTCACATTCAGCTTTAGAAGTTACTGCTTCACCTAAAACATCCATAGTAGCAACAATACCTTTTTCATTCAATTCCTTCACAACACGCACGGCATCATCTAATTTTTCTCCGGCGATATACTTTTTAGCAAATAAATAAACTACTGGTTTTGGTAATAATTTTACAAAAGAAACGATTGCTTTGTTGATGGGGTTCACTGTAGCACCTATAATTGAAAAATGTGTTGTCAAAATTACCCTAAGACCAATTATAAATCAAGGAAGGATCTACATATCCTTATTTGCAGATTTGCTTATTGAGTCCAATATTCGTAATAAAAACAAAATGTTTTTGTGCAAATTTTGGACTGTTGAATTGTTATCGATTATGAAATCGACTTTATTTTTTTTCTTATCGTCATCAATCTGATATTTCATACGGTTTAATACATCATTCTTGTCAACCTTCTCCCGTTTAATTACTCTATCAATTCTATGCTTCTTATCAGAATAGACCAGAATTATGTAATCAAACATTTTTTCAATTTTAGCTTCGAAGATTAAAGCGGATTCGATAAATACCAACCTAGATTGTTGTGATTCAATCTCAATTAAGTCATTAATTTTCTTAATAGTTGCCGGATGAACAACCGAATTAATAAGTCTAACATTTTCCCTGTTATTAAAAACTTTTTCGGCTAACAGCTTTGTATTTAATTTGCCATTATTATATATATCTTTTCCGAAGAGGTTCTCTATCTTGTTTTTTACTGATTTATCGTTTGCAATTAAATCCTTGGCAATGTTATCCGACCGCAATACACGGTAACCGTTGATTTCAATAAAATCACTAACAATTGATTTCCCAGAACCGATGTTACCTGTAATTCCTATTTTGATAATATTAGGTTTCATAAAATATTTTTCTATTGAGGCCAGTTTTCATTGAGATTGTCTTAAAAGTTATTCAATGCAAGTCATAGCTTTTTGAATCCTGGCTTTTATGCTTTTAGAAACGCACTGCAATTTAGTCTAGTGTTATTCAACAATTACTTTTAAGACAACCTGATTTATGAAATTAATCCTGAGTATCAGCGCTTCCAACAAGATATCTTTTAATTTTTTGAGTTGTAGTTTTTTCGAATTCCTTTTCTCTAATATAGAATTTCTTAATCTGTTTATGAGCAGCAAGTTGTTTATTGGTTTTTTCAATTTCCTGTTGAATTATTTTATTAATCAGTTCATCTGTAATACTTTCTTTGTTCGATTCAGAGTATTCTATAAAAGCTTCAGCATCAGCTACAATTTGAGCGGCAATAATTTCATCCTGTTTGCTATCTTTTTCACCAAAGACAAGTGATTCAAGAATAAAAGGACTCCGGTTTAGAATATCTTCAATCTCCTCTGGAAATACATTTTTCCCTCCACGGGGAATTATTACATTTTTCTTTCTACCGTTAATATGTAAGAATCCTTCATCATCTACATATCCAATATCGCCGGTTTTAAACCAACCATCTTCAAAAGCGTCATTTGTAACCTTTTCGTTCTTATAATAACCCAGCATAACACTCGGTCCTTTAGCCCATATTTCTCCGCTTCCATTTTCATCTGGTCTATGAATTTTGATCTGAACTGAAGGGAGAGGAATTCCCGCGGCATTATCCTTAAAACTATCGAGGCGGTTTAAAGCAAGAATAGGAGAAGTTTCTGTTAATCCATAACCTTGAATAAATGTGAATCCGAATTCACGCAGACCTTTAGCAACAAGAGGATCTGGTGCAGCACCACCAGCAATAAAAATTCTTACAGCTCCACCAAATTTATGATGTAATTCCGAAAAAACTTTTTTCTTTATAGTTGTGAACCCGGCTGAGGCAAATAGATTTGTTAATTTTACAAGTGGAGGCACAACAACAGATTTAACTTTATTTTCTTTTATTGTCTTAATAATTCTTCGGAACATTTTATCATATAAAAGTGGAACACCTAATAGAATAGTAGCTTTTACCGTTTGGATATCATCAACAACAGTCTTTAATGATCTTGCATAATGAGCAGATGCCCCGCAATACAATGGGCATAGAAGTCCGCAAGTGCATTCGTATGTATGATGCATAGGTAATACAGAAAGGAACCTGTCCTTCTCATCAATTAGAACCATACTAACCATATCCATAAGATTGCTTGCTAAATTCTTTTGAGAAAGCATTACTCCTTTTGCACGTCCTAAAGAACCAGAAGTA
Source organism: uncultured Melioribacter sp. (assembly GCA_964510325.1). Taxonomy (GTDB): domain Bacteria; phylum Bacteroidota; class Ignavibacteria; order Ignavibacteriales; family Melioribacteraceae; genus DSXH01. The sequence goes on from CAZEBL010000050.1 coordinate 6,373, forward strand.
AAAATAATTTCTGCAAGTTCTTCATTATTTATTTTTGGGAGATCATCAATCGAAACTTCTGTTGATTGGTAAATTAACTTTTGCATATTCATAAATTCTTTATCTTCACCCGTATCGTCCATACAGATAAAAAATTTCATCTTTTTAAGTGAGGATTTACCTTCTGCCATTATGCCAGCGTAAGAACCCGAAAAGACAATTGCCTCTGAATCGGATTCATGCATAATATTCATTATCTCGTTAGTAGTTAGATTTTTATCAATCGGAACAATTACATAATTGAAACACATAGCAGTTAAGTAAGTTATTGCCCATTGAACTCTATTCTCTCCAATAACTGCAACATGAGCTCTTTCTTTTAATCCGAGATTCTTAAGTGAAGTGCCAAATCTTAATACGTGGTCTAATAATTCGCGGTAAGTTAATTTGCTGATTGGGGTCGAATTCAGATCTTCGAGAGCAATTTTAGATCCAAACTTTCGGGATGATTGAACGAGCATATCCTGAATTGATTCAATACCCGGAACTTTGTAAAGTTTTAGTTCTTTTTTCATATTGACTCTATGTTTTAGTTAGAAAATATCATAAAGAATACTACTTTATTTTTTGAAGTAACCACTTTAATAAGGAACATTGAAACCTTATCAAATTCGAGGTTAATTCATCTATTTTGTTTTAGATATTTCTACTAAAATTGCTTTAAGTAAGCGATAGAACTTTTCAACATCATTGATATTAACTTTTTCATCTGGTGAATGTGCACCAACTATTGTTGGTCCAAATGATACCATTTCTAAGCCGGGGTATTTATCACCCAATATTCCGCATTCCAGTCCGGCATGAATCGCTTTCAATTCAGGTTCTTTACCAAAAACTTCCTTATGAACTTTGCTGGATAACTTTAGTAATCTTGAACTGAGGTTTGGCTGCCAACCGGGATAACCATCCCCTACAACTACATTTGCCTCTGCGAGGTCAAATACAGATTTTACAGACGCAGCAATATTTCGTTTTGCAGATTCGATCGAACTTCTCTGGCTTGTACCGATTTTTATCTCATCATTTTCCATTACAACTGTCGCTAAATTAGTTGACGTCTCAACCAGACCGGGGATTTCAATACTCATCGAGATTACACCATGGGGGAGTCCCATAATAAGATTTGTAACTTTGTCGGCAAATTCCCTCGTAAAGACCTTAAAGGAATTAGTAGTTTCTGATTTTTCGAATGATATTTTTATATCACCATCTGATGATTTATACTCCAAAACAGATTCTAAAGAAAACGCATTAATATATTCGCGCAATACTGCTTCATATTCATTTTTAATATAGATTGTGGCTTCAGCTTCACGTGCAATCGCATTTCTTTTCGATCCCCCGGAAATAGATCCTATGTGATAATCCACAACTTTTAATTTATTAAGTAAGAAACCTAACAGCTTAATAGCATTTGCTCTTTTATCTACTATGTTTATTCCAGAGTGACCGCCTTTTAAGCCACTTATAAAAATTGTATATGGGCTCCACTCTTTAGTAATTATTTCATAATCAACTTTCAATGTCCCAACTGTATCCATTCCACCGGCACAACCGACATAAAAAATTCCATCTTCTTCGGAATCAAGATTTAAAAGATAATTGCCGGATATAAATTGGGGTTCAAGATTGTTCGCACCGGTTAAACCAGTTTCTTCATCAACAGTAAAAAGTAATTCAATTTCACCGTGATTGAAGCTATCATCATTTACAATAGCAAGAGCAGCCGCTGCACCAATTCCGTTATCGGCTCCCAGTGTTGTCCCTTCTGCTTTAATCCATTCTCCTTCCCTAACCAATTTTATTGGATCATTATTAAAGTCATGAATTGTATTCTTATTTTTTTCACAAACCATATCAACATGACTTTGAAGGACAACAACAGGTGCTTTTTCGAAACCCGGTTTAGGAGGAATTTTGATAACAATATTTCCAACCCTATCTTCTTTAAATGAAAGATTATTCTGACCAGCAAAATTTCTTAAATAGAGCCGGATACGTTCTTCGTGTTTAGATGGACGCGGAATCTGACTTATTTCATAAAACCGGTTCCATAAATTTGCCGGAGCTAAACCTTCAATTGCTTTCATAATTCCTCCCCTCCTATTCTGTTGTTATGCAAATTGTTTTTCTGCAAGTCGAGCATTCTTTTTATCAAGCTCTGTAAGGTATTTTTTTCTGATTCGTATATTCTGCGGAGTGACTTCAACATATTCATCATCGTTAATCCATTCAATAGCCATTTCAAGAGTAAGTAAACGCGGTGGTTCAAGCCGGATTGCTTCGTCCGCACCGGAAGCACGCATGTTTGTTAGCTGCTTTGTCTTACACACATTTACGCGCATATCATTTTCTCTTGAGTTTTCTCCCACAATCATCCCTTCATAAACTTTTGTGCCGGGTTCAACAAAAAACTGGCTCCTCTCCTGAAGTTTCCACATTGCATAAGAAGAAGCTATACCATTTTCCATCGATATCAATGCACCCTTAGTTCTACTACTTATTTCACCTTTGAAAGGTTCGTATCCATGAAAATTATGATGAAGTATTCCTGTCCCTTTTGTATCGGTCATAAATTCAGAACGGTAGCCAATTAAACCACGAGCAGGAATAATGAATTCAAGCCGGGTGTTCTCATTAAAGGAGAGCATATTTTTCATTTCACCTTTACGCTTTCCTAATTTTTCAATAACAACACCCACAAATTCTTCCGGTACATCAATAATAACATGCTCAAATGGTTCGCACATAACATCATCAATTTTTTTCATTATTACTTCCGGTTTACTTAACTGCAATTCATATCCTTCTCTACGCATGTTTTCTACAAGTATTGCAAGGTGAAGTTCGCCTCTTCCACTAACTTTAAAAACATCCGGTGATTGTGTCATTTCAACGCGGAGACTAACATTAGTTTTCAATTCTTTGGAAAGTCGTTCACTTAAATTTCTTGTTGTAACGTATTTCCCCTCCAGTCCGGCAAATGGAGAATTATTAACAATAAAATTCATGGTTAAAGTGGGTTCATCAATATCAACGAAAGGAAGAGGTTCCTGATTCGATGGATTACAAATAGTATCACCAATATCAACATCTTCAAGTCCTGCAATTGCACCAATATCTCCGGCAACTATCTCATCTACTTCAACCCTCTTAATATTTTCGAACACATAAAGTTTGGAGACTTTCGATTCAATTTTTGCTCCATCTCTTGAAATCAACACCACAGGATCACCAAGAGAAATTTTACCGCTATTAACTCTGCCGATTCCCATTCTCCCAAGGTAATCGTTATAATCAATAGCACTTACAAGCATCCTGAAAGGTTCTTCAATTACACTTGGAGGAGGGACATGTTTAACAATCTGTTCAAGTAGAACTTCGAGGTTGTTAACATCATCTTCAAGTTGAAGTTTGGCTATCCCCTGTTTAGCAATTGCATAAACAAACGGGAAATCGAGTTGTTCGTCATTAGCACCAAGAGAAACAAAGAGATCGAACACCTCATTAAGAACCTGGTTGGGACGTGCATCTTTTCTATCAATTTTATTTATAACAACAATTGGTTTTAAACCAAGGTCCAGAGATTTTTTAAGAACAAATTTAGTTTGGGGTAAAGGACCTTCGGCGGCATCTACTAAAAGAAGAACGCCATTTACCATTCTCAATGTCCGTTCAACTTCACCTCCAAAATCAGCATGACCGGGAGTATCAACAATATTGATTTTGATCCCTTTATAAGAAATGCTGCAATTTTTTGCTAGGATAGTAATGCCTCTTTCTTTTTCCAGCTGATTTGAATCCATAACTCTTTTATCAACATGTTGATTTGCTCTCCAGGCACCCGTTTGTTTCAACATGTAATCGACCAATGTAGTTTTACCATGATCTACGTGAGCAATAATAGCAAGATTTCTAATACCTGTATTTTTCAAAGATAATTCCTTTTAATTATGTCTTATGTTTAAAATATCCCCATCTTTTACGATGTATTCTTTACCTTCCAAACGCCATGCGCCGGCTTCTTTACATTTATTAAATGAACCGTGTTTTATAAAATCTTCGTAATGAACCACTTCGGCCCTGATAAAACGGTTAAAAAAATCGGTATGAATTACACCGGCGGCTTGCTGAGCATTAAAATTTTTCTTGATTGTCCATGCACGACATTCATCTTCCCCAACTGTAAAAAATGAATGCAGTCCTAGTAATTCGTACGATGTTCTTAAAATTTTTGTAAGTGCGGATTCGGTTATACCGTAATCTTTCATAAATACTTGCTGATCTTCCTCATTCATTAGCGATAATTCCAGTTCAATCTTAGCAAAGAATGGAATAACAGTAGCACGCGATTTCTGTAATTCTGAATTTACTTTTTTAATTTCTTCATCAACTACCGGAATTGAAGCTTCATCAAAATTGATTGCAATTGCGAGGGGTTTCAATGTCAGCAATTGAAATCCACCCAGCAATTTTAATTCGTTTTCATCAAGAGCAAGCGAACGGAGTGGAAGTTCTTTTTCGCAATGATTAAAACATTTTTCTATTAAAGGTATTTCTCTCTTTACTTTTTCATCTTTCGATTTAAGAACATCCTTCTTCAATTTTTCGAGTCTGTTCTCTAAAAACGCCAGGTCGGATAGTAAAAATTCAGTTTCAAGAAATTTAATATCATTTAACGGGTCAACTTTATTCATTGGATGAGGTATTGAATCATCTTTGAAAGCTCTTACAATATAAAAGAGTGCATCATTATTACGAACACTATTTAAGAACACCGATGTAATCTTTACCTTATTATCTTCCGACATTCTAAGCCCGGGTATATCAAATACTTCGATAGTAGCATTCACCTGTTTTTTAGGATTGAATATTTTAGAGAGGTTATCCAACCTTAAATCAGGTATTTTTACAACCTCAACAGAAGCTTCTTCTTTTTGACCCGCACTATGAGCAGAACTCTTAGAAAGTGTATTAAATAAAGAGGTTTTACCGGAAAATTGTAATCCGACTAATCCAATTTGCATCTATTTTTCTCGTTTTTAAATTTTCTAATAAAATTGGGCTCGAAATATAACCAAATTTAACGGAATTATAATCCTTATCAGAATAAAGAGTAATAGAAAATCTATTTTAAGATACTATTTGCGTATGGAGGGCAATTTCTTCCAGAATTGAAGATACCTTTAAACATTCTGTCAAATCACCTGTAAAGACAACAGCTTTTCCTTTTACATGAACTTCAAATGTGAGAGATCGGGCAATTTCAAATGAACAATTAATTGCAATGATTAGCTGATTTATTACTTCATCAAAAGAATGGACATCATCATTAAATAAAATTACTTTGTAAGGAAGGCCAACAGTTGTTTCGTCAGTAGTTTCCGGTTCAATAATTCCATTTGGCTTTTCTTGTGACATAATTTAGACCATAGTTACATATAAAATTATAAAATTGCTCCCTAAAAATAAATTTTGTTTATATTTTGGTGCGAAAATCTAAAAAATGATTATTGATAAAATAATTTGAAGGAGGATTAATGAAAATTGCCGTGTGTGTAAGCCATGTGCCCGATACAGCCGCTAAAATAAATATTGCCGGAGACGGCAAAGGAATAGATCAGACAGGTGTTACTTATGTTGTTAATCCATACGATGAATTTGCTATTGAAGAAGCATTAAAAACAAAAGAAAAATCTGGTGGGGATACTGTTGCAATTAGTCTTGGCGGAGAAGCTAATAAAGAAACTTTACGCAAAGCTTTAGCAATGGGTATTGATAATGCTGTATTGCTTAAAGATGATTCCTACAGGGATTCGTTATCAGTTGCAAAAGCTTTGGCAGAAGAAATTAGATCTCAGAATGCTGAACTTGTATTTTTTGGTAAACAATCTGTGGACTTTGATAACTCAGTTGTTGGACAAATGGTAGCAGAATTATTGGGTTATAATTGTATCTCTGTAGTTGTTGATTTTAAGCTCGAAGGGAATAAAGTAATTGCTGAGAGAGAAATTGAAGGCGGAAAAGAAGTTGTTGAAACATTATTACCGGCAATAATAACTGCTCAAAAAGGATTGAATGAACCGCGGTATGCATCATTAAAAGGAATAATGGCTGCAAAGAAAAAGGTGATTGAAGAAAAACCTGCAGCTAATGCAGCTAATTTTGTTGATGTTGTTACAATGAAAAGACCAGCGCCTAAACAAGCCGGCAAAATTGTTGGAACTGATGCAACAGCTGTTCCGGAATTAATTAGACTGCTTCATTTAGAAGCTAAGGTAATATAGAGGTTAATATGGCAAATAAAATTTTAGTCTTATTGGAACAAAGAAACGGGCAAATTAAAAAAGCATCCCTGGAAGCAGTTAAAACTGCACATGATTTATCATCTAAACTTTCCTGTGAATCCGAAGCAATTGTAATTGGTAATGAAATAGAGAATTTAGAATCAATTGGTAATTACGGAATAAGTAAAGTAAAACATTATAAGAGTGCCGAATTGCAGAATTATTCTCCGAGTGCTTATTCAAAAATAATTACTGAATTTGCTAAAGAGACGGGTGTTTCAATTATCATAATTCCCAATACAAGTCTTGGTAAAGATATTGCACCAAGAATAGCTGTAAAACTTGATGCTGGTTTAGCAATGGATTGTATTTCTCTCGATATTAAGGACAACGAAATAATTGCAACAAGACCAATTTATGCAGGTAAGGTATTACTGGATGTTAAATTGAACAGTGCAGTTAAAATTTTCACGCTAAGACCAAATGTTTTTACTGCTGCAATTGTAGGTGAATCCAAAGCAGAAATTATATCTGTTAATGTTGATAATCCGGATTTATCAACAAAAGTTGTTGAGATTAAGAAATCGGAAGGTAAATTAGATGTAGCTGAAGCAGAAATAATTGTATCCGGTGGAAGAGGAATGAAAGGTGCAGGACATTTTAAGCTGGTTGAAGAATTGGCTCAATTGTTAGGAGCTGCATCAGGCGCATCCCGTGCTGTTGTTGATGCCGGCTGGCGTCCTCATAGCGAACAGGTTGGTCAAACCGGAAAAACTGTTTCGCCAACTTTGTATATTGCGCTTGGGATTTCGGGTGCTATTCAGCATTTAGCTGGAATGAGGTCTTCCAAATATATTGTTGCAATTAACAAAGACAAAGATGCACCGATTTTCCAGATTGCAGATTACGGAATTGTTGGAGATATATTTGAAATAGTTCCAGCAATGATTGAAGAAATAAAGAAAATTAAATCGTAATAAAAATTGAATAAGATTCAGGTAGAAATATTAGGATTATCCGCCAGCCCTACAGCTGGCGGAGCTTATGCATTACTCTTAAAAGAAGTTTATGGAGTAAGGAGACTACCTATAATTATTGGTTCATTCGAAGCTCAATCAATAGCACTTGAGATGGAAGGTATAAAACCCCCACGCCCCCTTACTCACGACCTGTTAAAAAATGTAATTGATATCTTGGGCGGTTCTGTTTCGGAAGTTATTATTGATGAGTTACGAGAAAATACTTTTTACGCAAAAGTAAAAATTGAAGTTGCCACACTTTCCAATGAGATTGATTCACGTCCCAGCGACGCAATAGCATTAGCAGTTAGAACCGGCGCTCCACTTTATGTTGCAGAAGATGTTATGAAAATAGCATCGTTTGTTCCATCATCAGAAGATTCGGATGAGATTCAGGATATACCTGGACAACCCGAACCGGAGAGTAAATCCCGCAAGAAAAATGTACCTGAAACAAAACTGGCACAATTACAGGATCAATTGAGAGAAGCAATTGAAAAAGAAGATTATGAACGTGCTGCTAAAATTAGAGATGAAATTAATAAAATTTCCGGGATTCAGAATTAATGAGTCTGTAAAATATTTTGTGTAAACGGATTTTAGTTTCATAAAACATTTTGAA
>CAZEBL010000051.1:0-14253 GCA_964510325.1 uncultured Melioribacter sp.
ACTATTGGATAAACCCTCGAATTACTGTTCAAAGTTCTTAATTAATTAACTTTTTGTCAATATTTTAATTGAAATAATGATATGTAAATGTTCTTTAACACACCCATAGATTAAAGAATTTAATACAAATTAAGATACTTTTTAATAATTGAAAAGGATTCTGTTATAGTGGTCGGTTTATATCCCAACTCTGTTTCAGCTTTTAACGTTATAAGACCTGATTTCAAAGGGCGCGGAGCAGGCTGCTTTAATTCTTCGGTTACAATCGGTTTAATAAGAGATTTATCGAGCATAAAATAATCTGCAATGCGATTTGTAAATTCCAGACGTGATAAAATTTCCGGTCCGGCAATGTTATAGATTCCTTCTTTTTTGTATTCTATTATTTTATTAATTGCGAAACAAATATCATCTATAAATGTTGGGTTGTTATATTGATCTTTAACAATTCTAATTTCCTTATGCGAAGAGAGGGATTCAACAACCCACTTAACAAAATCCGGTCTCCCGAATTTAGCTGGTCCATAAAGCACATTAGAACGTAAAATTGTAAAACGAACACCACTTGTGCGGATTGAATTCTCTGATGCTAATTTTGATCTTCCGTAATAATTAATTGGCCAAGGTTTATCCACTTCCGAATAAGGACCGTTTTTACCATCAAAAATGTAGTCAGTTGAAATATGTATTAGATGAGCATCAATAGTCCAGCTATACAAAGCGATATTTTCCACACCGTTAACATTAACTTTCCAGGTAAGTTCTCTTTCAGATTCTGCTTTATCAACATTAGTATAAGCTGCAGCATTAATTACAAAATCGGGGAAAAAATCCAGAACGATATCTTTAACTCTCTGTTTATTTGTGATATCCAATGGTTTGTATTCAACATCTTCGATGAAGGATTTTTCCTCCTGTGAAGTGCATAAAAGTTCGACATTTGGGGATGCGGAAAAGAAATCGGTTAGCCGCTGCCCCAACATTCCATTCGATCCAATAATCAGTATTCTGGTTTTAATCATACTTCCATTAATCATGTAAAAACAAATTGATGTTATCCAATAAATTCATTGATACTGCTTTACCGGCAGATTTAATAGCCACCTCAAGAGAATAAGTAGTATCTCTTTGACAAAGATAGTTATAAAAAAATACTGCCCCAAAAATATCGCCGCACCCAATCTTGTTAACAACATTTACAAATGATGCGGGCCTGGTAATAGATCGTAAGTTTGAATTCTCCAGGTAATATAATTCAGCGCCATGCTTACCGCGTGTTACAATCAAATATTTTAGTCCATATTCAAGAGTTGATTTTATTGCTCCCGATCTGTTTGACTCACTTGTGAGAGTCCATAATTCCATTTCATTACACTGCAAGATATCAACGTTCGAAATCCATTCTCCGGCATCCGGAACAGTTCTGAATTTTCTTGTCATATTATTATCAACCCCACGGGACAAAGTGTGCAAATCAAAATAAATCACTCCATTATAATTTTTCCTTATAGTTTTTAATCTATCAAGTGAAATGTCAAATCCGGTAATCATATTAATTAAGATCCCGTTGAAAAGATTCCAGTTTTTAATTTTATTAATATTCAGTTCGGTGGATAAATTTGTATAAATTTCTTTACGTTCTTCGTCTTCTGGTAATAGCAAAAAAACTTCTGGCAAAGAATTCATTTCATTTGAATATGTTAAATCAACTTTGGAATATAAATTATTAAAAAGGTGAATGGACTTTTTATTATAACCGGTAAGTAAAAAAACCTGATCCGATTGATTTATACCAGGGTAAATTTGCAATTGACTTCCCTTTTCAATTTTATCTATAATGGAATGACCGATTAATAAAATTTTCATTCTTAAAAAATAGCCGTATTTTGATATGTGTGATTTTTCATTTTCTACCAGTTAAAAATAATCAACTAAAGAATAACTTTGTGAAAGAATAATATGAAAATTGGAATTACATGTTACCCGACATATGGAGGAAGCGGAGTTGTAGCTACAGAACTTGGATTGGCTCTTGCATCAATGGGGCATGAAATACATTTTATAAGTTATGCTATTCCACACCGACTTACACGGTTTGTAAATAATGTATACTTTCATGAAGTTGAAACAAGTACTTATCCGCTTTTTGAACATTCGCTATATGATCTTTCGTTAACAAGTAAAATGCTGGAAGTAATTGAATACGAAGACCTGGACCTGATGCACGTTCATTACGCCATTCCGCATGCAGTAAGCGCATATCTGGCTAAACAGGTATGGAAAAAAGCCGGAAGAAAAATAAAATTTATTACAACACTTCACGGAACAGACATAACATTAATGGGGCTTGAGCCGACGTTTATGCCTCTTGTAAAATTCAGTATAGAAGAGAGTGATGGTGTGACCGCTGTTTCGCGCTTTTTGAAAGAGAAGACTCTTACCAATTTCAACGTAAACAAAGAGATAGAAGTAATTTACAATTTCATAGATATAGATAAATATAAACCGGTTGAAGAAAAACCGTTTAAGAAGCATATAGCAACATGTGGTGAAAAAGTATTAATACATACATCAAACTTCAGGGTAGTAAAAAGAGTAACAGATACTATACGAATTCTTGAAAAGGTAAAAAAAGAACTACCTGTAAAACTGGTTCTTATAGGAGATGGACCGGATCGTTCTGAATGCGAACGTCTTGCTCGCGATCTCGATCTTCATAAGGATGTTTTATTCTTAGGTAAACAGGATGCTATTGAAGAGATATTAACTTCTGCAGATTTGTTTTTGATGCCTTCGCAATCCGAGAGTTTTGGACTCTCTGCACTTGAAGCTATGGCTTGCGGAGTACCTGTTATATCAACTTCGGTAGGTGGATTACCTGAATTAGTTATCCATAATCAAACCGGTTACATTGCAGAAATCGGAGATGTGGATCGAATGGCAAAATATACTATCGATTTACTAACAAATGAAAAAAAGTATAAATCGTTTGCAAAAAATTCACGTGAGAGAGCTGTAACTAACTTCGATAAGAATTTAATTTTGCCCCAATACGTTGAGTATTACGAAAGAGTATTAAACAGTTAATCAATTAATGTTGTATCAGCAAAGTTTATGAGCTTATTTGTTATTCCCTAAACAGATTGTCGTCCGATACTGATATATCTAAACCCAAGTTCTCTCATTTTGTCCGGTTCAAAAACATTTCTTCCATCAAAAATAATTTTTGATTTAAGAAGTTTTGCAATCAGATCAAAATCCGGATTTCTAAATTCATTCCATTCAGTTAAAATAAGTAATGCGTCCGCCTCTTTTAAAGCATCATATTGATCACTGGCATAATCAAGAATATCATTCAAATAAAACCGTGCATTATTAATTGCAGCCGGATCGTAAGCAGATATTTTTGCACCAAGCTTTACAAGTTCTTTAATAATTACAATTGATGGAGCTTCTCGCATATCATCAGTATTCGGTTTGAATGATAATCCCCATATTGCAAACTTTTTACCGCTAATATTATTTTTAAAGTGATTTAGTATTTTATTTACAATAACAAGCTTTTGGGATTTGTTTACCTCATCAACCACTTTAAGAATTTTCATAGGGGAATTATAATCCTGAGATGTTTTAATTAATGCGTTAACATCTTTAGGAAAACAAGAACCGCCATAACCGATTCCCGGGAATAAAAATCTTTTACCAATCCTTGTATCCGAGCCCATAGCTTTGCGAACATTATCAACATTAGCACCAACAACCTCACAAAAATTTGCAAGTTCATTCATAAATGTAATTCTCATCGCAAGGTATGAGTTAGATGCATACTTTGTAACTTCAGAGCTTTCAGGATCCATTTCGAAAATCGGGTTACCCTGACGCACAAATGGTTCATATAGGTCTCTCAGTCTTTCAAAAACACTTTGTGATTTTGCACCTACAACTATTCTATCCGGTTTCATAAAATCTTCTACCGCAAATCCTTCCCGTAAAAATTCGGGATTAGAAACAACTTCGAAATTATTAACTCCATAACTCTCAAGAATTTCAGTAACCTTTTGAGCTGTTCCAACCGGTACTGTACTTTTATTAACTATTATTTTAAAATTAGTTGATTGCTCTTCACTTAGAATTTTCCCTATATCATTTGCAACATTAAAGACATGTTGAAGATCTGCCGAACCGTCTTCCCCCTGGGGAGTTGGAAGGCATAGAAAAATAATTTCCGAATTCAAAACTGAAGCTTTTAAGTTATCTGAAAATAATAATCTCTTCTTTTCAATATTCCGGTTGAATAGAATATCAAGTCCGGGTTCATAAATCGGTACTATTCCTTTATTCAATTTTCTCAATTTCTCTTTATCATTATCAACACAAATTACTTTGTTTCCCATTTCTGCGAAACATGTTCCCGTAACAAGACCAACGTAACCGCTTCCAATTACTGCAAGGTTCATTCATCCTCCCAAAAAATTAGTAGAGAAAGTCTTTAGCAATCCGGTTGAACGGAATAGCTTTTAAATCCTTTTCTGACACTACCGGATTGTCAACTTTCCAGTTTATATTTAATTGCGGATCATTATAAAGAATCGCTCTTTCATTTTCTTTGCTATATAATGATGTGCATTTGTAACTAAAGATGGCAACATCAGACAACACAGAAAAACCATGAGCAAAACCAGCGGGAATCCACAATTGAAATTTATTTTCTTCACTAAGTTCACATGAATAATATTTACCAAACGTAGGTGAACCGAAACGAATATCAACAGCAACATCAAGAACTTTTCCAAGTAATACAGAGCATAGTTTACCCTGAGCAAATGGAGGGGTTTGATAATGCAAACCTCTAATTGTCCCTTTTACAGATTTTGAGATGTTATCCTGAACAAAAGAAGTCTCAATTCCCCCTTCAATGTACTTCTTGTTATTAAATGATTCGTAAAAATAACCACGCGAATCTTCAAACACATCAGGTTTTATAACCAGCAATCCCTCTAAGGATGTTATTTCAAATATCAAATTAACCTCTTAGTATTTTGGATTTCTATGCCAGTTCCATGCTGTAGAAATAATTTGATCTATTGAGAAGTTAGGTTTCCAATTCAACAATTTTTCTGCTTTTGCGAAATCAGCAACCAGTACTGCCGGATCCCCTGCCCGTCTTTCAACAATCCGGTAATTAATTTTTTTATCCGTAATATTTATTGCTCTGTTAATAATATCCAGGACAGAGTTACCAATACCTGTTCCAAGATTAATTATTTGCGAATCCCCAACTTTGTAAAGATAGTCAATTGCTTTAAGATGAGCATCGGCAAGATCATTAACATGTATATAATCGCGAATACATGTACCATCGTTAGTTGAATAATCATTTCCAAAGACAAGAACCTTTTCCCTTTTTTGAAGTGCGGTTTCAAGTACAATCGGAATTAGATGAGGTTCGGGAAAATGACTTTCACCAATAAAACCGGAAGGATCTGCACCGGCTGCATTAAAGTATCTTAATGATATATATTTCATACCATATGCAACATCAAAATCATTGAGGATTTTTTCAATTATTAGTTTAGTGTTAGCATAAGGGTTAATAGGATTGGACTTTTGATCTTCACTAATCGGAATTTTTTCGGGGTTGCCATATATGGAACATGTAGAAGAGAAAATGAATTTGTTCACCCCAACTTCTTTACAAGCCTTAATAAGATTGAAGCTGCCGATTACATTGTTATTATAATACAAGTGAGGATTTTCGACTGATTCACCAACGTAAGCAAACGCGGCAAAATGAACTACTGCATCGGGCTTATGAAATGACAATGCTTTAAACAAATTTTCGAAATCAAGAATATCAATCTTTTCGAATACCGCGTTGGAATGAACTGCTTCTTTATGACCGCGGCATAGATTATCAATTACAACTACATCAATATTTTTACTTGCCAAAAGATTTACGAAATGAGAGCCAATATACCCCGCGCCACCGGTGACAAGAATTTTCAATACAACCTCTAATCTATGAATCACTCAAAAATACAAAAAATATTATTCTTCAAACCTTACGTTATACTTAAATATAATAATTAATTGCAGGTAGAATTAATTTAGATTAATTTGGAATACAGAAATAGATAAATAGGAATTACAAATGGCACAATTACCTAAGAGATTTGAAAGATTTTTAAAAGAATATCCGGAAGTTGCCGTTGCATATGAAAATCTTGGTGATGCAGTTCATAAACAGGGACCACTCGATGAAAAGACCCGTGCATTAATAAAAATTGCTTTAGCTGCCGGGTCAAAAATGGAAGGCGCTGTTCATGCTCAGGTTAGAAAAGCACTAAAATTGAAACTGACAAAAGCCGAAATCCGCCAGGTTGCACTGCTTTCGATCCCTACAATCGGCTTTCCGGCTGCAATGGCTATTATGAGCTGGATGGATGATATTCTGGATAAGAAAAAGGGTAAATAAATCTTGATCGCCAAATCCGCGAATTACTCTTTTCAACCTCAAATTGATCCTAGAAGAATTATTGCCATCTGGGGATTCAGTGAAGCAGCTTTAGGAGGAATATTACACGCATTAAAAATTCCGTTAACAGGAATGTTCGTTGGTGGTGCCGCTGTTATATTTATTACTCTTCTTGCTCATTATTCACAAAAAAAAGCTGCTATTCTAAATGCAACAATTACAGTTATTGTTATAAAAGCAATTATAAGTCCTCATTCTCCTTTAGCTGCTTATTTTGCAGTCGGTTTACAGGGCTTACTTGGTTATCTCTTCTTTTCATTGATTAAAATAGAAAAAATTGCTGCGGTATTGTTAGGATTTTTTGCATTACTTTTTTCTGCTCTCCAAAAATTTATAATTCTTACAATAATCTTCGGCAATACTTTATGGAATTCTCTCGATGATTTTGTTAATTATATATTGCTCCAGCTGAATATCGATTTTTCAGGTCACTCAATTAGTTTTTCAATCATATTAATCTGTGTCTATTCAATTGTTCATGTAGCATTTGGAATTTACTTTGCATTAAAAGCTGCTGCACTCCCACATAAACTGGAAGAAAAAAGTTATCTGTTAACAGAAGCATTTAGAAATTATTTAACAGAAGACATTTTCGTCAGGAAGGACTCACCAAAAAAGAAACGTTGGTGGAAGAAAAAATCAGGAATGGTATTAATTATTTTCTTCATCTCGTTGATGATATTAACTTATTTTGAACCCGTCTTTCAAAAGAATAGAGTATATGAAATACTCATTATGTTATTACGTTCATTTGTAATTACATTTCTATGGTTTGTAATAATTTCTCCATTCGTTATAACACGATTCAATAAGTTTATTGAGAAAAACAAATTCGAACGTGCTTCAGAAATTAATAGGGTTACCGCTTTATTCCCCGAATTCAAAAAAATAATTAACTATACATGGAAATCATCAGCCGACCTTAAAAAGTTTAAGAGACTCAGAAAGTTCTTATCAGATTCTATTATTCTATTGCTCATAACCCGAATTGAAAACAATGCATGAAGTATATGTTTATAGTGGTCCCACCAAAAGTGGTAAGACTACAAAGTTAATGCAGTGGGCGGCATCTCAAAAAAATATTGATGGAATTTTTCAACCTGTAATAGAAGGCAAGAGATTTCTTTATCATATTTCATCAAGGACTTTAAGAGAATTAGAAACTGATGCTAATGGAAATAATATAACTATAGGTAATTATAAGTTCAGCGTAGATTCCTTTAAATGGGCTGCCGAACTAATATTAAATGCTGTAAATGATCAATTAGATTGGTTGATAATTGATGAAGTCGGTCCGCTTGAATTAGAAGGGAAAGGATTAGAACCATTTATATCAAAGGTTTTTGAGATAAGAGAGAATTACAAGTTCAGGATTATTTGTGTTGTTAGGGAAAAATTATTAGATCGGTTTTTAACTCATTACAAACTCGAAAACTCTTTCCAAAAATTTGAAGTTGCGTAGAATTAATTTCCACGCAACTTTAAAAATCATCCAGCATTATTAAAACACTATCCAGAGTCCGGATCAACATCCTTCCCTTTTCTTCTTTTTTACATTCCCCGATGCAGAACCCTGTGGTGCTTGAATTTTAGGAGCCGGTTTAGGATTTGTTACACTCAATGTTATTGCATTTCCGGTAACTACTTGAGGTTGACCTCCAAAATACCTGCTTATAGCAGAAGCTATTTCGAATTTAGCTTTTTCTTCCTCCGTTGCATTTGAAGCTAACTTAGGGAAAAGAATTTTATCGTTCCATTCTTCCATTCCACCTCTTAACATGTAAACATTTTTATAGTCCTTAGCCTTAAGTAGAAACCATGCTTGTGCAGAATGAATTCCACCTTCAGAGTAGAGAATTATTTTTTCATTTCGTGATATTTCACCATCGAGAAGATTAGTGATTGGAATATTTTCGGAGGTTGGAATATTGTACTCATTAAATTCTTTTTCTGTACGAATATCAATCAAACGGTAATCAGATTTCCCTTTAATTATCCAGTCAGCAAGTTCGTCAACATTAACATGATCAACTTCTTTTTGGACCATTACTGCAAGATCCTTTGCATTTATTTTTGCATGTGCCGTATCAAAAGGATTAGAGATAATGAAAGCAGTAAACCCAAGGAATATTGCAACAACAGTCAATTTTATTTTAAGATCAATTTTCTGAATCAACTCAATAAATTTCATTTTACACCTCCAGATTTTTTTGCAGCCATCTTTTTCTCTCCCCATTCAGCGACAGCAAAAGCACCAACAGCCATCAGTACAACAAGAAATACAATCATTCCATACGACATCCCTAAATAATCAGGCAAGAATACCCTTCCCATATTACTTGAATAATAAAAACCTTCAATTAGAGGGAAGATTTCCCCGAACACAAAAATTCCAGCCATAACGCCAAGTAAATAAATTACCGCATCAATCCTTCCCGTTGATGCAGCAACACACGAAGTACCCGGGCAGTAACCTCCAACTACAAAACCTACTCCTAATATCAAACCACCGACAACCTGAGGAATTAAATTTGTATCGGTATAATAAACTAGTGAAAGATCGAGCCAGCCGAATGCAACAAAAAAGAAGACACCGAGCATAGCAGTTACAATTGCACTGAACATTACTTTCAGCACACGCATATCAGTAAAGTAAAATTGCGATGCAAGAATTCTTGCATTACCGAATCCGCCACGTTCTAATGCAAAACCGAAACCAATTCCAATTGCGAATGCAATTACTAAACTGAAGTCTGCACTAAACATATCGAATTTAAAAAATGGTGCGTTCATGTCCATTGCCTCCTCATAAAATAAGCCATTGCATAAGCGCCGGCAAAAACCATCATCATAAAAGCCCAGCTACCTAAATTAAGAAGAGCTCCGCCGGTAAGTGCCTGACCGCTGGTACAACCGCGTGCAAGTTTAGCACCGAATCCCATTAAACCTCCTCCAATGAATGCAAATATTAATCGGTTTCTAACTGAGATCCGATCTCCTTTTTCAACTGTCTTTTTAACTCTGTGTGCTAATAATCCGGAAATTAATCCACCCACAAAAACACCAAGCACTTCAAACACAAGCCAGTCTTTTAGTGGATTAGTTGAACCATCGCCGATGTACTCTTTGAAATAGGGATTATTAGCTGCATGCTCAGGGGCTACTTGTTGAACACCTGAAGCAACCAATGAAGAGAAAGCTCCTGAGGCACCAAGTCCCCTTCCCATAATTACAAAAGCTGCAAGTAGAACCAAACCCAATCCAATTCCAACAAGATAGGGATTTGAATAAGGTTTAGGTTCATCAATTTTTTCTTGAACCGCTTCTTCCTTAGAAAATATTCCTGTAATTGATGACATAAATTATCTCCGTTATTTAAAGTGCGCATTCAGCCAATGGCTATGCTGCCCGGCTGATACGATTACAAATCTTAAAATTAATCCCCCGATTATTACCATAATGGGCGCAATAGGAGTATGTTTTATTTTATGATTAACTGCTAATAACTGAATTACTAATGGAATGATAATCCCCATACCAACAACAAAAACCCAGAATACAGGGGCATAAGCACCACTTAGTAAAAGTTCAGCAGCATCAATATGAACCCTGGTTGAAGTAAAAAGTCCGATAATCATTAACGCAATTACAAAAATTTCGATTGTTAAAAATCCATTATCGGCTTTCGCAAGTAATTCTCTTTCCTTAACATTCTTTGCAATCATGTGAACAAAAGCAGCTGCGGTAGATAAACCTGAAACTAGAAATAGAACCCATAACATTGATGAGTTCCATAATGGGCGGGCTGCCATTGTACTTAATAAAATTCCTGTATAAACTCCGAGCAAACCGCCAAGCAACATGTTAGCTACACCAATATTCTGAATTAACCTCGGACGTTGATTAATATAGGTTGTTACCAAACTTATTTTAGGAAATTTATTTATTAAAAATTGCGGCGGTCCAATAAAAAGATTAGCAATAATGATTGGATAAACTAAAATTAATATCCATGCACCCCAGGACATTGGTGAAGCTAATTTAATAGTTGTGTATAATCTCCAGACAAAAAGCTTATGTTCAAGATCCAGAAAGAGTGCAAACATGCCCACACTTAATAATATCAAACTTATTATGGGTAATGTATAACAAGCACAATTGGTTTCTTTATATCTCTTGCTGAATAAAAAATATCCGGAGATAATCATCATTCCGGCAACCATTCCACCAAGAAATAAATAAACCGGGATTTCCCAACCCCATACTGACATTGTAGGATCGATATGAAGATTATGTCTTGTTGTTGTTAGTTCTTGCATTAATCAATCTCCTTAAATGGAAAGTAGATTTATATGATGGAAAATATTTTTTAGTCTCACAGTTATCATCAGATAATTCCTATGTAAGGTAATAGATTCTTGGTGATGTTCCGGCTTCAGGAATTAATGTATGATTTTTTCTTGATGCAATTAGTTTGCTTACTTCACTATTCGGATCATCAAGGTCTCCGAAGTACATACAATGTGTCGGACATACAGAAACACAAGCCGGTAATTCGCCCTTTTCAACCCTGTGAATGCAGAATGTGCATTTATCTGCATAACCATCCGGGTTAACAAATCTTGCATCGTAAGGACAAGCAGCAACACAAGCTTTACATCCGATGCACATATTAGGTGTAACAAGAACAATTTTACCAAATTCTTCAACATGGCTCGCACCGGTTGGGCAGCAAGAAACACAAGGAGTATTATCACAGTGATTACATCTTTGCGACTGAATCTCTAAATGGACATCCGGAAACTTTCCATTTGCAACAGTAACAATCCAATCTCTATTGTATCCTTCGGGAACATTATTTTCTGTTTTGCATGCAACAACGCAATCCATACAACCCACACACTTTTTTGTATCTATCACCATTCCAAAACGTGCCATATTACACCTCCATCTCTAAAGTTACAAAGTTCACATTCATACCGGTTCCTCCCATAATAGGATCAATTTTATACCTGGTGATAAGCTGGGCATCACTTGCACCTTTTCCATAAGCTCCTTTCAGCATTTTTGAATTATGACCGAAACCATGAACCATATAAACACAATCGGTTCTAATTCTTTCGGTTACTTTTACTTTCACCTTGTTACTAATAACACCATCCTGATTTTTCAACTTTATATATTGACCGTTGGTTAAGCCATATTTATACGCAATATCGTTATTCACCCATACTTCATTTTCTTCCATCATATCCATCAATATCCGGTTGGATTGTGTTCTACTAAATGAATGAACAGGTGATCTTCCAAAAAGTAATCGGAAATAACCTGACGGCGGATCATCAGGGCGAGTATATTTTGGTACAGGATCGAATCCGGCTTGTGCTAATTGCAATGAGTAAAATTCTATTTTCCCGGAAGGTGTAGCGAATTCAGGATTAATTCCGTCTTCTATATAAAGTGGTTGTTTTTCACCCTTTATTATTCCTTCTTTCTTCAATTGATCTAAACTCAATCCGGCAGCAGTCAATCTATAATCAAGATATTCTTCTATGTGTTTCCATGGGAAGTAATTACCAAGCCCAAGTTTATCAGCAAGTTTTTTTGCTATCCACCAATTCGGTTTTTGATCTGCCGGTGATTCAACAACAGGTTGACGGATCCCTACAAAAGTTTCTTTAAATGACGAAGCATGAAGATCATCATATCGTTCCAGATAAACAGATTCTGGCAGAACCACATCCGCCCAACCGGCAATTTCACTTGGTATAACATCCACAACAACCATAAGATCAAGATTCTGAATTGCTTTTATTGTCTCTTCTTCATTAGGTAAAGCATGAATCAGATTTGTAGCATAAATAAACCACCCTTTAATTGGATAAGGTTTGCCGGTAATTGTTGCTTCTCTAATACCGGTTGTTATCTCTTCAATTGCAAAGGGATATTTATTATCAGGATTATCAACTTTATCCTTACCGGGTTTTGGATAATCCGGATATGGATAAGGAGGAATTGAATAACTTGATGGAAAGAAGAAACCACCTTTACGTCCCCACGAACCGAGAAGTGCATTAAGTAGTGCAATCGCTCTGCTGCGTTGTGCATCATCTCCATACCATGTTACATGTCTTCCGGGATGAATCAGTGTTGCCGGTTTATTCATTGCCATAACGCGTGCGGTAGTTTTTATCAATTCAATATCAATTCCTGTTTCAGTGTAAGCCCATTCCGGTGTATAAGGAGCAATTTCTGCGGCAAACTGTTCGAATCCAAAACCATACTTATTTACATACTCAACATCGTATAGCTTTTCATTTACAATTACATTCATCCATGCAAGTAACAATGCGATATCCGTTCCTGGTTTAATAGGCAGGTAATATTTTGCTTTTGATGCAGCAACAGAAAATCTTGGATCAACAACAATTATGGTAGAATCTTTTTGAACTGCATTTGCAAATTCCTGTGCTTGAGAATTATGCATATTCTCACCAAGATGAGATCCAATAAGTATAAGACATTTTGCATTTTCAATATCGGTTCTTTCGGGTGAGCCGATACCATCTCCGAATGTTAATTCAAAACCAACATCCCGAGGACCACGGCACTGTGCATACGAAGGAGCTGAAATATTATTAACACCGTATGCTTTAAGTGTATGTTTTAGAAAATTTCCGCCGATACCATGTGAGAAGAATGCAACCGATTCCGGACCATATTCTGACTTAATTTTTTTCATTTTATATGCTATATAATCGAGTGCTTCATCCCATGTAACTTCTTTCCATTTCTCTTCGCCTCTTTCTTTGGTTCTAATTAAAGGAGATCGCAAACGGTCTGGATCGCTATATGCCCCTATTCCACCAGTTCCTCTTGGACATAGTCTTCCTTTGCTAAGTGGATCATTGGGATTTCCTTCTATCTTCCATAAATCACCATCTTTTAAATATGCAATAGCACCACATTTCCAGAAACAGATATCGCAATAAGTTGGAATCTTTGTAATTCCTTTTACCTTTTCCTTATTAATTTTTTCTGATCCTTTTACAATTGGACTTAGAGCAGATGCTGCTGCTACTGCACCAACAGAAAAACCTGTTATCTTCAAGAATTTTCTTCGTGAAAGTGAATTCATTTATTAACCTCTAAATGGATTTAATCAGTTCTTTAACTTTTCCGCATTCCGAAAAATTATTATAGACATTACAATCTCTGCAATTTTTATTTTCACAAACTGTTCCGGGATGATTATAAGTCCAGCATGGTTTTCCGTGACCATTATATCCTTCACATTTTTTTCTATCCTCTTCCGGGCAATTAACAACTTGCCAGCAAGGGATTAGAGAATAGATTGTTTTAATACCGTTAATAGAAATCTTTGATTCATTAATTGCATTTCGGATACAATTGATTCGGTCCAGGTCTGATTTTGAATATGATCTTTGTTTACTCTCTTTTTTGAAAGGAACAATTAATCCTTCCTTTTCATACATTCTTAAGGTATGAACAGAGATGTTTAAGAGTTTAGCCGCATGACTTATTGAAAATACCGGCTCATTGCGAGATACATTTATTTCTGTCATTAAAGATTCGTTGTTGTTGATATTTATAAATACCAACTTTATTGCCATTTAAAATAATGAAATAAATGTGCGAAAACGGTCTAAAAACACAAGACGAGTTTCATTTTTTAGAATATTAATAAGGATTTTTTC
>CAZEBL010000052.1:0-14219 GCA_964510325.1 uncultured Melioribacter sp.
AGAGACAGGATTAGTATTGATGAAAATTTTATTGCCGCTTTGATATTTGGTGTAAGATATTTGAATAGGTGGAATAGTAACTTTGCCTGAATCATATTTAGAAAAAATGAACTTATGATATTCTACAACATTTTCTCCAACATTTTTCTTTTCGACCGGGAGCGCTCTAATAAAATCGAGAACTTTTACACTATCCTTAATTGACGGAACGTAAACGGCAAAGTATTTATCGTGACGGATTTCAATTGTATATGTTATATAATCACCAACCATGTAACTGCTGGTATCAGTCGAAGCACTAACAGTAATTTCCTGAGCATAAGAAGATAGAGATGTAAAAAGAAAAATAATTGTAAGGAGTCGTACAGTTTTTACCATCTTCTTTCTCTCATTTTGAAAAAATCCACCAGGGGTTTAATATAAGAACCACTCGATTGAACATTAATTGAATCCAGTCTGCTCGATATAAAGAGTTGTTTCCTATAATTATCAAATCGTTTTTGAGTTTCTCTGAAATGCAATTTAAAATCCTTACTGTCTGTATCAACATATCGTATATCTCCGGTCTCGGCATCACGGAACTTAATTAATCCTGAACCGCTAATTTCTTTTTCCCTTGGATCGCTTAATACAATTCCTATCAAGTCGTGTTTCTTACCAACTATTCTCAGAATTTTTTCGTAACCGATATCATAAAAATCGGAGATAAGAAATACTATAGCTTTCTTTTTAATTGTGTGATTAAAATATTCCAACGCTGAACGGATGTTGGTTTTATTTCCTTGCGGTTCAAAAGAAAGTACTTCTCTAATAATTCGCAAAGAGTGACTCTTTCCCTTTTTAGGAGGAATAAATTTCTCAATTCTATCCGTAAATAAAATTAAACCGACCTTATCATTATTCTTTAGTGCCGAGAATGCGAGAATAGCACTTAATTCTGCTGCTATCTGTTGTTTGGTTTTTTCGACCGAACCGAAAACAAGGGAGCCACTTAAATCTACAAGCAGCATAACGGTTAATTCACGTTCTTCTTCAAATACTTTAATAAAGGGATGACCGAATCGTGCACTTACATTCCAATCGATGCTTCTAACATCATCACCAATTTGATACTCGCGCACTTCAGAAAATTCCATTCCTCTACCTTTGAATACGGAATGATATTCACCGGAGAATACTTCATTAACAATTCCCCTTGTGCGGATTTCTATTTGCTTAACCTGTTTTAACAGTTCTTTTGTAAGCATATTCTTGAAAAAAATCCTTAGTGATTAGTCTTTAGCTTTCAGCATAAATTCATTTTTACTTGTTATAATCTGAAAACTAAAAGCTGATTTTTTACGGTACTTCAATCTTGTTTAATATTTTAGAAATAATTGTTTCGGAAGTAATATCCTCAGCTTCGGCTTCGTATGTAACAGCAATTCTATGCCGCAGAACATCCATACAGATAGAACGAACATCTTCAGGAATTACATAACCTCTTCTTCTTACAAATGCCATTGCACGTGCGCCCAGTACAAGATTTATTGATGCACGAGGTGAAGCTCCGTAAAGGATTAGTTCTGTTAATTCATCAAGACCATATTCCTTTGGGTTCCTTGTAGCGAAAACAATATCAAGTATATACTTCTCAATTTTTTCATCAACGTAAATTTCACTTACTAATTTTCGCGCTTTAATAATATCTTCTGGATTAATAACCTGTTTAGGTGTTGGTAGTTCACCCGCTGAATTCATTTTCATAATTTTCTGCTCTTCTTCACGGTTAGGATAAGTAATCTTAACCTTGAGCATAAAACGGTCAACCTGGGCTTCCGGTAATGGATAAGTTCCTTCCTGTTCAATTGGATTTTGAGTTGCTAAAACGAGGAAAGGATCATCAAGCTTAAATGTATTTTCGCCTATTGTAACTTGTCGTTCCTGCATCGCTTCAAGTAAAGCACTTTGAACCTTTGCGGGTGCCCGGTTAATTTCATCGGCTAAAATAAAATTTGCGAAGATAGGACCTTTTTTAATTGTAAAATTTCCATCCTTCTGATTATAAATAAGTGTTCCTATAAGGTCAGCCGGAAGCAAATCCGGGGTGAATTGAATTCGCTGGAATTTTGCTTTCATAGAGGAAGCAAGAGATTTAATTGCAAGCGTTTTTGCAAGTCCCGGAACACCTTCTAAAAGAATATGTCCGTTTCCCAATAATCCAATTACGAGTCGTTCGAGCATCTGTTTCTGCCCGATTATAATATTGCCGACTTCGTTTAAAAGAATATCGATAAACTCGCTTTCGCGCCGGATTTTTTCATTGAGAGCTGTAATATCCAATTTATCCACCTTTTTATGTTGAAAACTGTTTGTTTCTACAAAATGGAGCTGAGTAATGTTTCTTAATTGTTGTTAATTTTTGTTAAATGTCCAATTTCGGCTGGTAAATATATGAATTTTAGGTGTGACGGAACGAATGATTTTTTATCAAGACCAATGAATTCAGGTGACTTTTAACGCCGCAAATTTTAAGTAAACCGTTTCCTCCATTGAAGGTAACGATGGATGATCCTTTGAAGCATTGTTAAAGTAGAATATCTGAACGTTTTTGCCGGCTTTAAGCGCGGCTCTATTAATTATCTCTATAAACTGATCTTCCTTAAGATGAAAAGAACATGACGAAGTATACAGTAATCCATCCTTATTAACTACCTCCATTGCAAGACGATTTAACTTTTCATAACCTTTAATTGCAGTTGCCAGCGACTTTCTATTTTTAGCAAACGCGGGAGGATCTATTATTACAACATCAAATTTAACTTTCTCACCAGCGCATTTTTCCAGGTAATCGAATACATCAGAATTAACAAACTCTGCATTAGCGGTATAACCGTTTAATAGATAATTACTCTTTACATTTTCAATTAATTGTTTGGATGAATCAACAAATGTTACACCGGAAGCATCATTTAACAAAGCATGTAATCCGAATCCGCCGGAATTACAGAAGCAATCGAGAACATTTTTACCGCGGCATAACTTACCGGCAAACTCACGGTTATCGCATTGATCGAAATAAAAACCGGTTTTATGTGAAGTTGTGAAATCAATTTTGTACTTAACAATTCCGTCATCAATTATTTCATTATTTATACTACCGTAATAAATTTTATCTTCTTCAGGCAATCCTTCAAGCTTTCTAAAATATTCCTCGTTCCTAGTAAAAATATTTTCTGCAGAAAATTTATCAATCAGGATTCTGTTTATCATTTTAACATTTTTTTCCATCCCGAATGAATAGACCTGAAGTACAAATGTTCTGTTATATTTATCAATTATAAGTCCGGGAAGAAAATCGCTTTCACTAAAAATCATTCTAAATGATTCTCTTTCGGGGTAAACTGATTTTCTAAAATTAAACGCTGTTGTTAATCTATCTTCAATTAGTGTTGATAGATTAATTTCCGCATTATAAGAAAGAATCCTAACTGCAATTAAGGAATTGGAATTATAAAATCCCTTTGCAATAAAACCTCCCCTGAAGTCATATACATCTACTAATTCACCATTCTTCGCTCTGTTCTCTTCACTCTGCTCTATTTTATCAATTTCGTTACTAAAGACCCACAAATGACCTCTTTTAATTCTTCTTTCTTCATTCTTCTTAAGAATTATTTTATTCAAAATTGCCTCGATAATTGATGTGCAAATATACATCCCCTTTAGTTCAGAAGGGACTTTTAGTTATATTTGTTCTGCTAATTATAAAAATAAGGGTTAAGTAATGCGATTAAAATTAATAATTCTAATTCTGGTTTCATTATTATTTTCTGCATGTTCCAAGAATGAAGAGAATACAACAGGAAAACCAAATACAGCTGTAAATCCTGACCAGCATAAGGCAACTGTAATGGAAGTAATTCAAGTAACCGATTACACTTATTTACATGTAACGGAAAACGGTAAGGATTACTGGATAGCTGCACCGAAAGCTGATTTTAAAGTTGGAGAAGTAATTCTTTATTCAAAGTATATGGAAATGAAAAACTTTGAAAGCAAAGAACTGAAAAAAACATTCGACTCAATTCTATTTATTGATAATGCAAGCGTAAAACTTGGTGAAGGAATAATGAATGAGCCGATGAAACCTAATATTAGCAAAGAAGAAGTGAATGTTGAACCTGTGAGTGGCGGAGTTTCAATTGCTCAGATTTTTGCTGATCCTAATAAATATGAAAACAGGATTGTTAAAGTAAAAGGGAAAGTAGTAAAAATTAATTCGGGCATTATGAAAAGAAACTGGATACACATTCAAGATGGAACAAATTATCAGGACAATTTTGACTTAACAATAACAACAAATGATAATGTCAAAAATGGCGACGTAGTTATATTTGAAGGGAAAATAGTTCTTAATAAAGATTTCGGTTACGGATACGCTTATAAAGTTTTGATGGAGAACGCAAAAGCCTCAAAGAATCTGTAATTGAATACTCGATAATTCTAATTAAAGAGTGATGTAGAGATTTAATCGGCATCACTCTTTTTTTGTTAATACAAAAACTTCTCGATATTAGATTATTTTTTTGCTCTCTTAATTAAATCTACTCTATTCAACCCGTTTAGTGCGGCAACACGATACGCTTCTGCCATTGTTGGATAATTAAATGTTGTGTTAACAAAGTAAGTAATATT
This sequence comes from uncultured Melioribacter sp., assembly GCA_964510325.1. Taxonomy (GTDB): domain Bacteria; phylum Bacteroidota; class Ignavibacteria; order Ignavibacteriales; family Melioribacteraceae; genus DSXH01. Next base: position 4,678 of record CAZEBL010000052.1, read on the forward strand.
ATTCCCTTCACCATGCTGGGACATTATTGCCTGACCGATATGAATAATTTCCGAAGCACCGTAGCCGAAGCAATGAATGCCGAGTATTTGCAACGTTTCCCGGTGGAATAATATTTTCAACATTCCAACCGTCCTGCCTGTTATCTGTGCTCTTGCCAGATGTCTGAAAAATGAATGACCAACTTCGTAAGGAATTTTTTTCTCAGTTAATTCTCGTTCATTTAGTCCTACAGAACTTATCTCAGGAAGTGTATAAATTCCGGTAGGAATATCTTGAATCTTAAGTGTTGCATTTTCATCGAACAGCAGATTTCTTGCAGCAAATCTTCCCTGATCGTAAGCTGCACTTGCAAGAGATGGATAACCAATAACATCACCCACAGCATAAATATTCTGGACAGGAGTCTGGTAGAATTGATTAACCGGAATTGAACCGCGTCCATCCGGAATTATACCCATTTCTTCCAATCCCATATTCTGCGAATTACCGGTTCGACCCTGTGCCCATAAAAGGTATTCGCTTCTTATTTCTTTGTTGGACTTTAAATAAATCGTTACACCGTTATCATCCGGAACAACTTTCTCATATTCTTCATTATGACGAATTAAAACACCGTTCTCGCGTAAATGATATGCAAGTGCATCTATTATTTCGTCATCGAGAAAAGAAAGCAACTGATGACGTGTGTTAATCAAATTTACTTTAATACTCAATCCACGAAATATTGAAGCATACTCACAACCTATAACTCCGGCACCATAAATTGTTAATGTCTTAGGGTTATCTTTTATCTTAAGGAGTTTATCGCTGTCAATAATTCTTGGATGCTCAAAATTAACATCGGGAGGATGATATGGTCGTGAGCCGGTTGCAATTACAAATGATTCCGCTTCATAGTTTTTTTTAAGTCCGTTATGCTCTGTAATTTCTATGGTATTAGGATTAATAAATCTGGCACGACCAATCAATAGATCAACATTGTTCCTTCTGTAGAAACTTTCGCGCAGCTCTACCTGGTTTTTAATAATTGATTCAGTTTGCCTTAACAGAGTTTGATAATCGGATCCGGCTAATCTTCCGCCGTCCATAAGAATCTGGCTTGCATGCCGTAAAGCTTTACTGGGGATAGTTCCTTTATGAGTATTTGCCCCGCCTACAAGTGAAAAGTCGTCGCAAACTGCAACTTTTTTACCGTATTTAGAACATGCCATAGCGGCTCCCTCGCCGCCGGGTCCGCTGCCAATAACTATTACATCATATTTATTCATTTATAGAAATTAATTATAAGTTGATGTAGCAAAGTTAGTTTTTAGAAATTGGAAAGGCAAAATATAGCTTCATCTTAATTAATCTATGTAATCTTTCTTAATCAAATTCTTCACTTCATTATGTATAGTATTTATACTAACTTTGCACCACTTCATTTCACAAAATCAGAAAAACTATGTCAAACGAACCCAATAAAATAATATATTCAATGATCGGTGTAAGTAAGTATTATGATACAAAACCGGTTCTAAAAGATATTTACCTTTCATATTTCTACGGAGCTAAAATTGGTGTACTCGGACTAAACGGATCCGGTAAAAGTTCTCTCCTAAAAATTCTTGGCGGTGTTGATAAAGATTTTAATGGCGAAACAGCTGTCTCACCCGGTTTTACAATTGGCTTATTAGAACAGGAACCTCAATTAGATGACTCTAAAACAGTAAAAGAGGTTGTTCAGGAAGGTGTTCAGGAAATTGTTGATGTTCTACGCGAATACGATGAGATAAATGCAAAGTTTGCTGAACCAATGACAGATGACGAGATGAATGAATTACTGGAACGCCAGGGAAAAGTTCAGGAGAAACTCGATCACCTCGACGCATGGGATCTTGATTCCAAATTAGAAATGGCGATGGACGTTCTCGGTTGTCCTCCGCCCGATACACCCGTAAAAGTATTATCAGGTGGTGAAAGAAGAAGAGTTGCATTATGCCGCTTACTTCTTAAACGTCCGGATATTCTTCTTCTGGATGAACCAACAAATCATCTTGATGCCGAAACCGTCCTATGGCTCGAAGCAGAACTTAACCGTTATGCCGGCACTGTAATAGCAGTTACACATGATAGGTACTTTCTTGATAATGTTGCCGGGTGGATTTTAGAACTGGACAGGGGCGAGGGAATTCCTTGGAAAGGAAATTATTCTTCCTGGTTAGAACAAAAACAGAATCGTCTTAAACTGGAAGAGAAGAAAGAAACAGAACGGCAAAAAACTTTACAGCGTGAATTAGAATGGATTAGACTTGCACCTCGTGCACGGCATGCAAAATCCAAAGCAAGAATTTCTTCTTATGAAGAAATGCTTAAAGAAGAAACAGAAAAAAGAGAGAAAGAATTAGAGTTGTATATTCCGCCCGGTCCTCGATTGGGTAATGTAGTTATTGAAGCAGAAAATATTTCCAAATCCTATGGGGATAAACTTTTATTTGAAAACCTCAGTTTCAAACTTCCTCCCGGCGGAATTGTTGGTGTTATTGGTCCAAACGGAGCTGGAAAGACTACGTTGTTTAGAATGATTGTTGGACAGGAAAAACCGGATAGCGGTACATTTAAGATCGGCGAGACAGTAAAATTAGCTTATGTAGATCAAAGTCGTGAAATCTTGAATTCTGAAAAGACTGTCTGGCAAATGATCTCTGGCGGAGATGAACTTCTTAGACTCGGCAATAGAGAAATTAATTCCCGCGCATATGTTGGTCAGTTTAATTTTACCGGTGCAGATCAACAAAAGAAAGTTGGAATGTTATCCGGTGGAGAAAGAAATCGTGTTCAATTAGCTCTCGCACTTAAAGAACATGCCAATGTAATTCTTCTTGATGAACCAACTAACGATTTAGATGTTAATACTATGCGTGCACTCGAAGAAGGTTTACTCAATTTTGCCGGTTGTGCAGTTGTAATTAGCCACGACCGATGGTTCCTCGATAGAATCTGTACTCATATACTTTCATTCGAAGGTGACAGTAAAGTTGTATGGTTCGAAGGAAATTTCTCAGACTATCAGGAAAACAGACGCGAGCGACTTGGCAAAGATGCTGATGTTCCTCACAGAGTTAAGTACAAAAAATTGACGAGGTAAAATTTTCACCAGATGAAAAAATTAATTCTAGTACTAATAATATTTTTTAATATGGGAAGGTTGTTATCACAAGATTTTCGAACAGAAAAAATATCAGAAATTAAATATGGGATACCACCTGTTGAAAAAATTTCAGGAATAAGTAGTTTTCGTAATAATAAAATAAGTTACGCTGAGATAGAAAAGGATTCTATAAACAAATTATATTTTATAATTGAACGCAAACTAAACGATGAATTATTTTATTGGCTTATTATACCTTCCATTGAAGCTGGAGACAGAATATTTCCTATTACACCTTACCAAATAAGTAAAGATAAAGTTACCTTCAAAGAAGAAATATCTTTTGAAAATAACTTATGCACTTTGTATTTAGACTTGATATCAAATGAAGAAAAATGTAATTATATTATTTCTGAATTTACTCCAAGAAAATTTCCTTTTGATATATCAGGTAACATTATTTTTGAAATACTTTATTCTTTCTATAATCAACAAATAACCTATCCCGGTGTTTCAGAACCAAAGAAAGGAAGTGAACTTGATGGGATGTGCTTTTCTTTTTCTTTTATAGCTAAGCTAAATAGTAACTATAGATTGGAATTACGTCCGGCTTTTATTTGGCAAAGCTATCTAATTGGAATTGATGTGGGGATCCATCTCAGAAGAAAAGTTACAAATTATCTATTTCTTTCACCAGGTATAATATTTCATTATACAGCTCATTTTGAATCCGGGGGTCATTCCGGATGGGCAACTAGAAATGGTTGGTTTGCATTTCCATCTATCACACTTGGAATACCTTTACTTAAATCAATTCCGATCTTAATAAGCTATAACTATGCCCGAATTAATAACTATTACAATTACTTTAGAAGTTTTCCAACTCAAAGAGAACAGAAAAACCTGCATTCAATAATAAGGATAGGACTTCAATTCGGTGAATGGGATTTTTAATTAATACTTCTAAACATTCTCTAATACTCGAATAAGTTTATCTGCAACATCTCCAGCAATTTCTTCAAGTGCTTTATTACCAACATTTTTCATAGATTCCAAAGGGTTAATAAAGCTAACCTGAACTGTATTATCTTCTTTTTCCTGAACAACTACATTGCATGGTAGTAAAACACCAAGTGTTTCTTCAGCTTGTAACGCTTTATAAGCAAATGGAGGATTACAAGCACCAAGAATTTTATACTTCCTGAAATCTACATCTAATTTCTTTTTCAAAGTTTCTTTAACATCTATTTCCGTTAATACTCCAAATCCTTCTTTCTTCAACTCCTCTGTTACTTTTGTAATTGCATCATCGAAATTAATATTTACAATTTTAGAATTGTGGTATGACATAAAACCCTCTTTTTTTTGCAGATATGATGAGAAATAGCATTAAAGGATTCAACACAATTTTATTACTTAACAAAAAACAGATATGCAAGAGTAACTACTAATATAATTCCAATCCAATTAAGCAGAAATCCGGTCTTGGACATATCAAAGACACTCAATCTACGGCTGCTGAATACAATTGCATTAGGTGGGGTTCCAACCGGAAGCATAAATGCAAGTGAAACCGATAAAGTTGCTGGAACCATAAACATTATTGGATCAACTTTCATTTCTATTGCAAGAGAAGCCAGAACTGGTAACATAATTGTTATTAAAGCTGAATTCGACAACAACTCGGTAGCAAAGACAATAATAAAACTGACCATAGCAATTATTGCGATTGGCGGTAAATCAATCAAACCAATAAATGATTGACTCATCATTTTCGATAATCCGCTTTGAACAAATCCTTCTGCAAGAGCAAATCCACCACCAAATAAAAGTACAATATCCCACGGAACTTTTCTTACATCGTCATAATCCAGAATAAATTTGTGTTTGTTTGTTCTCCAATTACATGGGATTAAGAATAAAACAAGCGCCATTGAGATTGCAACAGTGCTATCATCAATGAAAGCAGAAACCGAAAATAAATTTGACCAGCCGGGAATCTTAACAAATCCAAGCTCCAAATCGCTTCTAAAAATCCATAAAAAAGAAGTGATGAAAAATACTATCGATACTGCTTTTTCTTCATAGGTGGTTATACCCAATTTTAATTTTTCTTCTTTGATAATTCCCCTGTTCAAAACTAGATTTTTATCTGTCCTGAAAAATATTTTTGTTAGTACTAACCAGGTAAGTATTAGTAATACAAATGAAAGCGGGACCGCAAAAACCATCCATTCGCCAAACTTTATTAATTCCCCGGAAGGGAAACTTATTTTATACATTCGTTGAAAAATTAAATTAGGTGGTGTGCCTATTAAAGTGGCTATTCCACCAATTGTGCACGAATATGCTATAGCAAGCATTAAAGATTTCGAAAATCCTTTTGTCTCGTCCTTACCGAATTCATCTTCAACTTTGTAAATAATAGATAGTCCAATTGGCAATACCATAAGGCATGTTGCAGTATTTGAAATCCACATAGAAATAAATGCGCATGCAGCCATAAATCCGAATATTATTTTAGATGGACTACTTCCAAAAAATAATATTACACTCAATGCAATTCTCTTATGAAGATTCCACTTTTCCATAGCTATTGCAATTATAAATCCGCCAATAAATAACATGATGGTAGAATTCATATACTTATCGGCAATAGCAGTTGCATTAACAACCCCGAATAGCGGGAAAAATATTAGAGGAACTAGCGATGTGGCGGCAAGAGGAACAGATTCAAATATCCACCAGCTTGCCATTAAAGCTGCAACAGCTGCAACTATTCTAGCATTTGATTGCTCAGGTCCAAAATCTACAAACGACCATATTATTACAAATAGAAAAATCCCTAAAAAGAAACCGATACTCTTTACATAAAACGGTTGAAAAATAATTTTTTTATTCATGATTTATTTTCCGGATGAATAATTCCATATAATGCAGAGTAATCAGCTTCCGAAAAATTTTTTCTTATGCCTTCCTTCAAAATTCTTTTGATTGGTTCAAGAACCTCTGTGCCAATCCCTTTCGTCTCAAATTCATTGATAATCAAATTAAGATCTTTTAACAAATGCTTTAGAGGAAAATTTGTATCATGAAAATCTCTATTAATCATTTTAGTAAGTTTTTTATCAAATGCAGAAGCGTAATATGAGCTTGGTCTTAAGATTGTCATAAATTTTTCAAGATCAATATTATTTTCGCGAAGATAACCGATACTCATAGCAAAAGAAGTAAAAAGTGTAGCAATCAATTGATTGCAAGCAAGCTTAGCAGCAGAACCTTTTCCAACTTCTCCCATATGTTGAATTGTCTCACCAAGATTAGTCAGAAATGGTTTCCATTTTTCAAATTGCTTAACAGTTGAACCAACCATTGGTAAAAGTTTTCCTTCACCCGCTTGAGCAACTCCGCCAAGAACCGGGGCCTCCAAATATTCACCACCTCGATCTTCAATTCTTTCCTTTAATAGAATGCTTTCGCCCGGAGAAATTGTACTCATTTGAATTAAAGTTTTGTCAAGGAAACTGATTCTATTTTTGAATAATACTTCCACAATTGCGTTGTAATCGGTAAGCATAGTAATAATAGTATCGCATTCATTAATTGCATCTTCTGGATTTGAGGCGACTATTGCGCCGAGTGATTTTAATTTTTCCGTCTTTTCAATTGTTCTATTCCAAACAACCAAAGAAAAGTTTTTATTAATAAGGCGTTGTGCCATTAATCCGCCCATTAATCCGGTTCCGAGAAATGCAACTTTCATTTTAATGCGTCTCTGTTAATAAACGTGAAAGATCATATTCAATTTCTTCTTCGCAATAGAACGGTTCGCCATAGTCTTTACCGATCTTAAAACCATAAATCTTTGCACGGGCTTCCAGGTATTTTAAAAAGTTGGGTTGACTAATAAAAGTTTCCGGTTCAACACTTTCGGGATTATGAAATTGTGTTTCGAATGCATGAATTGATTTCATTTTTGTGTCGAAAGTAGAACTTATATCTACAATAAATGTCGGTTTGAATTCATACATCTGCATAAAATAGAAAAGTTTTTGCGGTCTATAAGGTGTTTGAATCTTATCATCACACTCAGTAACAATTTTGGGTAATCCGGAAAAGAAAAATGCTTCTTTAACAAGCTGACTTGTTCCTATATGATCGGGATGTCGGTCATTAAAATAAGGAGCAAAGACAAGTTTAGGACGGTACTCCCTAATTCTTGAAATTACTTTATGAAGATATTCATCACAAAATTTCAAACTGCCATCTTTTAGCCCTAGGTTTTCTCGAACAGTTAGTTTCAAAATTGCTGAAGCTTTCTGTGCTTCTTCTTTTCGGGTATCAATTGAACCTCTTGTACCAAGTTCTCCTCTACTTAAATCTATAATTCCAACTTTGAAATCAGAGTTAGTTAATTTGGCAATAGTGCCGCCCATCGAAAGCTCGGCATCATCCGGGTGTGCTGCAAATACTAAAACATCTAACTGCATATTCTCCTCAGGGATAGACATTAATGTTCTCAAATTAATAATATTTTTCTGAAATTAAATGGGGAACGATTAATAAAATATTATATGATTTTTAATTATCTTCGTCACAAAAATTTTGCGGTTTGATGAATTCTAAATATGAAGCTGTAATTGGACTGGAAGTTCACGCTCAATTATTAACTGATACAAAAATATTCTGCGGATGTTCAACAAAATTCGGTAACCCACCTAATACAAATGTATGCCCTGTATGTCTTGGTCACCCCGGGGTTTTACCCGTCATGAATAAAAAGGTAGTTGAATATACTGTTCTTATGGGTATGGCTGTTAATTGTAAGATAAATGAGAAATCGATCTTTGCAAGAAAAAATTATTTCTATCCGGATTTACCTAAAGGATACCAAATTTCGCAGTATGAAGAACCGATTTGTGAATACGGAAAAGTAGAGATTGAACTTAAGGAAGGAAAAAACAAGGAGATTGGGATTACCCGAATTCACATGGAAGAAGATGCCGGTAAATCAATTCATGATCAGAGTGATGAGACATTGATTGATTTGAATAGATGCGGAACTCCTTTAATTGAGATTGTAAGCGAACCCGATTTAAGATCCCCTGAAGAAGCTTATTTATATTTAACAAAGTTAAAACAGATTGTAACATTCCTTGGAATTTGTGATGGTAATATGGAACAGGGTTCTCTCCGGTGCGACGCCAACGTTTCGGTGAGACTTAAAGGTGAATCGAAATTCGGTACAAAAACCGAAGTTAAAAACATGAATTCATTCAGAAATGTTGAACGTGCAATCGCATACGAGATAGAAAGACAAATTGAATTGCTTGAGGAAGGAAAACAAATTGTTCAGCAAACCCTGTTATGGGATGCTGACACAAATAAAGTTCTCCCAATGCGCTCTAAAGAAGAAGCCCATGATTACAGGTATTTCCCAGATCCCGACCTTGTAAAAATTGTAGTTAATGACGAATGGAAAAGAAGTATAATCAAACATTTGCCAGAATTACCTGACATTAGGAGGGAACGATTCATTAACCAATATAAATTACCCGCTTACGATGCAAATATTCTAACTTCGTCCAGGCAGCTTGCCGATTATTACGAACAAATTTTAAATGTAACCAATGATTATAAATCCGCTTCCAATTGGGTAATGACTGAAGTATTAAAATTCATCAATGACTCAAAAATTTCTGTAGAGGATTTTCCTGTAAGACCGGAGTCATTGGGTAAGCTTATTAAGATGATTAATGATAATATCATCAGCGGCAAAATGGCCAAAGAAATTTTTCCGGAGATGATTTCTACAGGTAAGTTGCCTGAGCAAATAGTGGCAGAAAAAAATCTTGTGCAAATAAGTGATACCTCAGAAATTGAGAGTGCGGTAAAAAAGATTATTGATGCTAATCCAAAAGACGTTCAGGAGTTTCTTGCCGGTAAAGAAAAAGTTCTCGGATTTCTTGTTGGACAGGTTATGAAAGAAACCAGAGGAAAAGCTAATCCAAAAATTGTTAATGATATTTTGCTTAATAAACTTAAACGGTAGTGAACATCTTACTGATTGATGTGCTTATACTTTCCGGGCAAACACCAAAGGATTTTATTTTATCTGTATTTAAAGAAACATCTGCTACTTTATAAATTATACCGGCTTCTTCCATTGTAGATTTTATTAACAAATCTTTACTAAAACCGCAATGTTCACATAGAATTTCCCCAAGTTCATAACGGGAGACTCTTTCGTTTCCGGCAAGATTTAAAACTTCCCCGCTAATATTTTTTTCTATTAACTCCGAAATTATTCTTGCAGAATCCTTAACAGATAGAGGAGTTCTAAACTGATCAGTAAATAAAATTACATTATTACCATTCTTTAATTTTTCGTACATAAGATGAAAATTATTA
>CAZEBL010000053.1:0-4516 GCA_964510325.1 uncultured Melioribacter sp.
GCAATGTTATAAACTTCCATTCCCTCTTTGTTTCAATATTCTATTTTTTTCTACTTTTTAGATTATGACGAATATGTGCGATTTATTTCTGTATCACCTATTTTAGTCTGCAACAGTTTCAGATTAATTTGTGATGAAAAAATTTAACTTTTCAAGCGGATTTATTTCAAAAATAATTGAAATGACCGAAGGGATCCTCTCCTCAAGTCAATTCGAATTGTTTATAGAATCTATTGAACGCGAAGCAGTAAAATTTCATTTCGATAACACTTCGGAATCGAACCTGTTACGCATAATAAATTCAGTCTATGACAAAAAATCATTTATAAATGATCTCATTAAATATAAGCACCACCCTGAAATATTAATTTCCTTAGCCGCAAATAGTAATTACCTTTCAGATATAGTTGTTAGAAACCCGGAATACTTATACCAGTTATTCGATAAGGAATATCTATTAAAAGAATTAAACAAAGAGATATTGCAAAATGATATCGAAAACAGTTTGAGTAGATACAGATCATTAAATTCAAAGCTGAACTATCTGAGGCAAACCAAAAAGAGATTCATCTTAAAAATAGGGATTGCTGATATATTGAAAATGAATGATCTAACTACCACAACCAGGCAGCTTTCAATATTATCCAGAGCAATTGCGTCCCAACTTTTCAGGATTTGCTACAAAGAAATTGAGCAAAAGTATTCTGTGCAATTAGATCATAATAAGTTTTGCTTATGTTCGCTTGGAAAACTTGGAGGGAATGAGCTTAATTACAGTTCCGATATCGATCTGCTTCTCTTTTACGACCGAAATGAATTCTACGATAATATTAACAAGGAATACCACGAATTACTTTCTGAAGCGGCACTGCTTTTCATTAAATCTGCAAGTGAAATTACAGATAGAGGTTATATCTATAGAGTTGATTTCCGGCTTCGTCCGGATGGTAAATATTCTCCGCTTTGCAAATCGCTGGTTGACTATACAAAATATTACGAAACAAGAGGTGAAGACTGGGAACGACAGATGCTTATTAAGCTCGACTATATTTCAGGAGGTGAATCTTTATTTAAAGACTTTCATAATTTCCTTCAGCCGTATATCTATCCTCATTCATTTTCACTCTCCTTAAAAGAACAAATTCAGAAAATCAAAAAGAAAATTGAAACAGGAAATAGGGATAAAGAAAATGTAAAACTTTTTAAGGGTGGGATAAGAGATATTGAGTTTTCTGTTCAAGCACTACAATTAATTAACGGCGGCAGATTGAAAGAATTAAGAACGGGAAATACATTAGAAGTAATCCGATTATTGAATGAAAACAAATTACTAAGCAATAAGGAGACTAAAATTTTTTCTACTGCGTATCATTTCTACAGAAAGATAGAACACTTTTTACAATTGATGAATGATACCCAAACCCATTTAATACCAGAAGAAGGAGATTTACTTAAAAAATTATCAATGTTCCTTAATTTCAGAACGGTCGCAGATTTTAAGTCGCGATTAACACAATATAGAAAAGACGTTAGAAAAATTTTCGAATCGATTCTTACCGTTAAAGATAAAGACGAATTGCCAGTTGAAGGAATTCATTTCAAAGACAGATCGCGTGCACTTAAAAACTGGAATTACCTATCGAGCGGTGCCGGAGTCTTCGGGCAAAAGGAATTTGATCAGAGAACTATTGGATTATTCGAACAGATAAGCAATAATCTAACTGCATATTTAAAGAAATCATCTTCACCAGACAGAACGCTCGATAACCTTGTAAAAATAGTAAGGTCAGTTACTCTACCTTCAATCTGGTATAGTGAACTTTGTGACACAATATTCTTGAAAAACATTATGACTCTTTGCGAGTTTTCTGACAAGGCAATTAATTTAATCATTATGGATAAATCTTGTTCCGAGATATTACTAACACGGGAAATATTTAAGGTAATTCTATTAGAAGAAATATTTAGTTGGAAATATAATCATCTGATCTTCTATCTATCGGCAAGGTTCTCTCTCGGGCTAATTAAATCTCAAGACGTCTCAGAAATAATGGCGAATTATATTCTTAGGCAGATAATAGAGTTGATAAAAAATTCTGAAATTAAACTGAATTATTTTATTGCCGGATTGGGCAGTCTCTCTTCTTCAACATTAAGTTTTGCCTCTGATATTGACCTTGTTGTTGTTGCCGGTTCTGAGAAGGAAGCTATTGAGGAAGAAATATCCTACATGAAAATTATTGATTTACTTAAAGAGAATCTAAAACCATTTGTTATTGATTTCAGATTGCGTCCTGAAGGTAAAAGCTCGCAATTGGTTTGGAGTATTGATAAATTCAATGAGTATATAAGAACCAGAGCCAGAGTATGGGAATTAGAAGCTTTTTCAAAGTTAAAATTTATTTATGGTAATCCAGATCTATTTAATTCGCTTAAAGAAACAGTTCTTGAAAGTTCCGTTAATTTTTCTCCTGAAATAATAATTAGAGAAATCAAGATGATGGATAAAAAAATCAAAACCGAATTAATGAGTTTTAGCGACTCATCTTTCAACATTAAGAAACAGAGTGGTGGACTTGCTACTATTGATTTTATTATTGACTCCCTAATTTTAACTGATAGAGAATTACTAACTGCTGCTTTCGGTATTAAACGAATTGATTTGCTAAGGTTGTTGTCAAAAGGGGAACAAAGAACCGATATTAAAACTCTTGCAAAAAATTTTAAGACATTAAAATTAATTGAGCTTGCAATACAAAACATATTTGATGTGTCTAACAGTCTTGTTCCAAAGAATGAGGAAAAGAGAGTTGCTCTATCAAGCTGGCTGAAATTAAAGCATAGAATTTTATTGGATGAGAAACTTAACTACATAATAAAAACAAACAATGAATTTTTTAAGAAATATGTCGGATAAAAAATCAGTCATCAATAAATTACTTCCAATTATTATTTCACTATTTGTGTTAATCATTTATTTATTTACACTCGCACCCGGTGTAATACAAATAGATTCCGGCGAGTTAGCGGCGGTACAGGCAACATTAGGAATAGCACATCCCACCGGCTACCCGTTATTTACATTGGTCGGTTATTTATTTGTCAAAATTCCATTCCCGTTTTCAACAATTTACAAAACGAATTTACTTGCTGCTATCTGGTGCAATCTTGGAGTTTTATTTTTTATAAAATCTGTTACTCTCCTGCTAATAAACATCAATTCTAAAAAAATTGAAAAAAAATTAAAGACAAAATCATTCCGCACTATTGAACCGGAAGAATCTAATACTCTGCTTATCTCAATAGCTGCAATTACCGGAAGTCTATATCTTGGTTTTAGCAATACATACTGGATGCAATCGACTTCTGTAGAGGTATATTCATTACAGATATTTCTATTCATGTTAATAATTTTTTCTTCCCTCAGAGTGTATTTCTCTAAAAACAATTCGTTGTTCGATTGGATTTGGGTAGGGATATTTACTGCACTTGGTTTTACTAATCATATGACAACACTTCTTTCACTTCCATTTACAGCAATTTTATTTTTCCGTAAAGAAGGATTAAATAAAAAATCTCTCAATAAAATTGCTGTCACATTTATTTTTTCTCTTCCAGTCTTAATTCTTCTATATGCATATTTACCTTTGAGAGCTTCAACTAATCCCGAAATAAATTGGGGCAACCCGTTTAATGTTGAAAACTTTTTGCGTCACATAACCGGTAAACAATATCAGGTGTGGCTCTTCTCATCAGTTGAAGCAGCAAAAAAACAGCTTGGTTATTTCTTTAACAATCTCCCTTCGGAGTTTACAATTCCGGGTCTGCTGCTTGCATTAACCGGACTTGGATTCATTTTCAAAGTAAACAAAAGAATTGCCGGTTTAATAACAATATCATTTATAGTTGCGCTTCTTTATTCTATCAACTACGATATTGTTGATATCGATTCCTATTTTCTGTTCAATTTTATATTGATCGGTATTTTAATCTCCATCGGTATTTTTTTTATTTTGAAAGAGCTTAAACTTAGATTCAGATTAAATGAAAGAGTAATTATTGTTTTTGCTTTTATCGGCTTTTTTCCACTTATAACAAACTACAGTAAAGTAGATCAAAGCGACCAGTTAATATTTGAAGATTATACAAAGAACATACTTAACAGCGTTGAAAAGAATTCTATTATTTTTTCTTACCAATGGGATTATTTTATATCTGCTTCTTACTATTACCAGTTTGTCGAAAATTTCAGAAAGGATGTTGTAGTAATTGATAAGGAATTGCTGAGGCGTTCGTGGTACTATAACCAATTGAGAAGAAATTATCCGCTGGTAGTTACAAATATTGGTAATGAAGTGGAGAGATTTCTTACAGCATTAAAACCATTTGAAGATAGCCAAAAGTTTGATCCAAATTTACTGGAAGTGAATTACAGGAATGTAATGACAAAGCTGGTATCTCAAAACTCTGATAGAGATTTCTATGTGGGTCTGGAATTATTCGCAAATGAAATTCA
>CAZEBL010000053.1:4526-14040 GCA_964510325.1 uncultured Melioribacter sp.
TCAGCTTGTTCCTCACCTGTTTCTTTTTAAAGCTGTTAAAAGTAATGAATACATTCCAGCACCGGAGCCAAATTATTCAATCCGGTTGCCAAGAAATAAAAATAAATACACAAACTTCATTGAAGATACTATAGGTAGAATGCTTTCTTACAGAATTTTGTATGAGTTGAACTGGAATAAGAGAGATAAGGCAATGGCATATTATAAAAAACTCCGGACAACATTGCCGGAGTTTGTAATTCCTGAACAAATATCGAAAATGATAAATGCCCCTGAAGGTTGATTACTTCAATTGCTTCATTAAGTCTTCTTTAACTTCTTTCTTCACTTCCCTTTCAGTAAGGAATGATTGTAAAATTACATCAACCTGTTGAATTAATTTTTTCTTATAATATTTTGGAGCATAAATTGAACCATCAAGCATATAGATTCTCTTTGTCGGCTGATCGTAAAAGGTGTAATTTATAAAGGGTCCTCCCATCGAGCCATCATTCATTCGCCACAGACCTTGAGTCATAAGTGAGTACCGCCCAAGAAAATTAACTTCAAGAGTTGTTTTGTAATCATCGGATATTTCAACAAAGCTCGCATCGTCTGAAGTCCTGTAGTATTTGGATGTGATTTTATTTCTTATAGCATAAAGAGAATCACGGTTAAGCATTACCGGAGAAGCATTATCAATCCAGTGAACAAAAATCCATCGCTCCATATCTGTTCCGGGCGATCGTCGTAACCATACGAAATTATCTTCAGGTTTATCTAGTGCCAGGTAAAAATCCGATTGGACATAAATCATCCAGCCGTATTCTTTTAAAAATTTTGCTTCAATGTCTTTTCTTTCGAATTTTTCATTGTAAAGGCTCTGGAATAATCTTTTATCAGAAATTTTCTGGAAATGGTGTAAAAGATTTTCGTGTTCATTTAAAATTTTCTGATTAAGTTTTTCAATTGTTGGTGCGGTTATAATCATTAGTAATTGATTTTTTGCCCACAGATCATATTTATTAATTACTGTTATTGAATCAGCATTAATAAGATTTTTAACATCACTGCTCAGCATTCCATTAATATATTTGCTCACCTCGGAATCAGAATTTAATGGAGCAATCATTATAATATTTTTTCTTGTGCGGTATTTTTCAAGTTCCAAAATATCCTTTCGCGTCAATACAAATAAATTTTCGGGTTGAGGAGTGTAAATTATCTTTCCAAAGACAGTCAACAATGAATTTTCCAGATTAAAAAATTCGGTTGAATCAGCAAAAACAATTATTTCATCTTCCTGACCGACCGCCGGTTTTTGGGCTTCCCCGCATGAAATAAAGGTTGAAATTGATATAAGGAGTAAAATAAAAAACTTTATGTAGTTGTTAGATAAGGAAACTGTTTTTTGTTTTTTCATAGTTTTTTCAATTTTTCTGCTTATACTAATTCAGTTTTTTATTTGTTTCATCTAATTGGGAACATTAGGAAGAATAAGTGTTAGGTTGGGAAGAAGAATGGAGTAAAGAATCCACATTGTTATCCCTATAGAAACTGGAATAGTTAAATTATCATCTGCCCATCCTGTTGAAATATTTTCTGCAATAGCACCAACGCCAACTGCAATAAAACCGATAATAAACTCGGTTATATTTCCTTCTATTTTAGGAGTAAATAAAATAACTACACATGAAAAAACGAAAAATGCTATAGTACCTTCCAGACTTTTCAATAAAAATTGTGTTTGGCCGAATTTTCTACCGATTAATGCAGCGGCTATATCTCCAATAATCAAAACAGCAAACCCGGTTACGGCAAAAATTTTGGGAAAAAAAGAAACCACAATAACAGCAGAAATGAGGACGTAAGTTGCACCATTAAGACTTTTCCTTCTTTCATCCTTCTCATGACGTCGAAGTAGAAACCCGAAGAACTTGTAGAAAAAATCGCTAAACGGTTTTATGTAATACCGTCCAATATCTAGAATTAAAGATAGAATGGTTAGAGGAATTAAAATAGTAAGAGCAAGTTCACGTGTAATAAAATAATAAACAACCGGAATAGAAAGGGAACAAAGATGAATTGCCTTTCTTAAAACTTCGCTTTGATAATCTATAGTCGCTCTATCAGTTGCTACCATCAGTCTTTTCAGCCGGCTTATCAGATTCCCGTTTCTTTTTCTCTTCCAATAATGATTTCACGTGTTCCGGAAGTTCGTGTCCACTATTGTCTTTTGTTCCATTAGCTCCATTCTTTTTAACAGGCGGGAGTTCTTCACCTCTTATAATTTTTTCTATTTCATCCGAATCAAGAATTTCACGTTCTAATAATTCTTTAGAAAGTTTATGAAGTAAATCAATGTTTTCAGATAGAATTTTTTCAGCGCGTGTCATTCCTTCCATAATTATTCTCTTCAATTCAGAATCGATTTCCTGTGCAGTTTGTTCGCTAAAATCTTTATGCTTGGTAATTTCACGACCCAAGAATATTTCTTCTTCCTTAGCACCATAAGCAATAGGGCCAAGCTTCTCGCTCATACCCCATTCACAAACCATCTTGCGAGCAATATTGGTTGCTTTTTCAATATCATTACCGGCACCGGTTGTAAAACGGTTGAATACAATTTTCTCTGCTGCACGACCGCCCAATGCATAAGTAATCATTGCTTCAAGGTAATTTTTAGAGTAAGTATGTTTTTCATCAACCGGAAGATAAGTAGTAACACCAAGTGCTCTTCCACGAGGAATGATTGTTACTTTGTGAACAGGATCTGCTTCAGGAAGCATTTTTGCAACCAAGACGTGTCCAATTTCATGATAAGCTGTAATCTTTTTCTCTTCCTCGGAGATGATCATACTCTTACGTTCCATTCCCATCATAACTTTATCTTTTGCTTCTTCAAAATCTTCCATCGAAACTTTCTTTTTATTTTTACGTGCGGCAAGCAAAGCAGCTTCATTAACAAGATTTGCAATTTCAGCACCAGCCAATCCAGGGGTACCTTTAGCAAGCACTCCTAAGTCCACGTCTATATCTAACGGAATTTTTCTTGTATGAACTTTTAGAATTCCTTCTCTCCCTTTTACATCCGGTCTATCAACAACAACCTGTCTATCAAATCGACCGGGTCTTAATAATGCCGGATCGAGTACATCGGGACGGTTGGTAGCCGCAATAATTATAACGCCACTATTTTGTTCGAATCCATCCATTTCAACAAGCAATTGATTTAATGTTTGTTCACGTTCATCATGTCCACCGCCTAACCCGGCTCCTCTGTGTCTCCCCACGGCATCAATTTCGTCAATAAAAACAATACAAGGTGCGTTTCTTTTACCTTGTTCAAATAGATCGCGAACTCGGCTGGCACCAACACCAACAAACATTTCAACAAAATCGGCACCAGAAATTGAGAAGAATGGAACCCCAGCTTCGCCGGCAACTGCTCTTGCTAATAAAGTTTTGCCGGTTCCCGGAGGGCCTAAGAGTAAAACTCCACGCGGAATTTTGCCGCCAAGTTTCTGAAATTTGCTTGGTTCCTTTAAGAATTCTATAATCTCTTCAAGTTCAAGTTTAGCTTCATCGGCACCAGCAACATCTTTAAAAGTTACTTTTATTGCTGATTCCGAAATTAGCTTTGCTTTGCTCTTTCCGAAATTAAAAATTCCACGGGTTCCACCGGCGCCGCCCTGCATACGGCGGAATATGAACATCCATACTGCAAATAAAATTATCCATGGAAGGAATCCAATTAAAACAGTCATCCACTCATTAGATTCCTTAATGAAGGTATACTTAATTCCTTTTTCCTTCCATACTTTTATATTTTCTTCAATAACGGATTGATCGAATGTAACTACAAAATCCTTAACAGAAACATCTGCCCCTTTAATAGAGACAATTTGTTTCTCATTCAATTTACCTTCGAGGCGGTAATCATTGATATCGGATTTAACAACTTTTACTTCATCAATTTTTTGAGCTTCGAGGAATTTTTCATAGACATCATAAGTAACCTCAACAGCGCCTGTTGTTCCAGATCGCATAAACTGCATAATAATTACAGCAGCAATAATAACAGCGCCCCAGCTAAAAACAGTTCTAATTATTTTAGACCAATCGAAATCGCCATCGGGTTTTTGAGGTCCTCCTCCTAACGGTTTCTTTTGATTCCTCTGATTCGGTTTCTCTGAATCTGCCATAAATAATTTTTCAAATCTATTTAACATTTTTTTCGTAATTCTCCATTAATCGCTTAATACATAGATTGAGCTCAGATTACGGTACTTTTGTGCATAATCTAAACCGTATCCGATTACAAATTTATTCGGAATTTTAAAGCCAATATAATCAATTTTGACCTCATATTTTAAACTCTCGGGCTTCAATAAGAGTGTTACAACTTTCATACTTGCCGGATTATGGAACTGAATCATCTCTTCCACATATTTTATTGATAAACCGGAATCTACAATATCCTCAACAATTATCAGATGCCGGTCGGTAATATCGGCATTCAAATCTTTTACAAGTTTTACTCTGCCCGATGAAATTTTTTCATCTCCGTAACTCGAAAGTTTAAAAAAGTCTATCTCGCAGTTGATATTTATGTTTTTCATCAGATCGGACATGAACATAAAAGAACCGTTTAGAATTCCAATAAAAATTGGAAGTTTGGTTTTATATTCTTCCGAAATTTCTTTGCCCAGTTCGGCAATCCTTTTTTGGATTTCTACTTCTGATAACATCGGAACAAATTTTTCCGTTCCAACAATTATTTCGTCTTTATCTGACGTTTTTATTGTACCCATAGTTTATATATCTTTTTAGTGTGTAAATTAATTTTGAACCGATCGTCGATTCTTAAACCGACAATCCAGACAATATTGTTCCTGTTAGTTAAAACAAGCTGATTTTCTTTATCAACCGAACTTACTTTTGAATCTGTTAAAAAGTCGGAAACCTTTTTGAAATTATTCATTCCGAGGGGAATAAACCTATCCCCTTTTTTCCACTTACGTAATATAAACATCCCTTGTAACTTATCAGCATTTACAAATTCTACATCTCTTTTATTATTTATTCTTATATCTGTTCGTTTACATTTTTCAATACCCACTGTTTTACCAAAGAGTTCCGTTTCAGAATCAGGAAGTAACTCTACAATTGATTTTCTTTTTTGAGCAGTCTCTTTTTTCAATAAAATAAAACCGTCTTCTTTAATAGCTCTAACACCAGCACCAAGCTGAACCGATTTACCTTTATGTTGAAGAGCTAGACGGAATAACTTACTATAATCATTATATCCTAAATCAATGCTAAATTTTTGTCTTACCGCTTTTAATAAGGCATCTCCTGCAATTCCTTCTTCAAAATCTTCAAAAAGATTTATATCAATAGTTAATCTATCATTATCAAAATCGAAATATCGGTTTGACTTCTTTTCTACTAGCTTTCTTATTTCAGGTAGTGCACTTTCCAGAATTTTGGATGAACGGAACACTGATTGATCAATAGAAGGATTAAGATTTTTCTTAAGTGCAGGAATGATCTTGTTACGTAAAAAGTTTCTCTTAAAATCCGATTTCAGATTCGAAGAATCAATCCGGTATGGGATCTTCATATTTTTAAGGTAATCAACAATTTCTTTTTTAGAAAGACTTAGCAAGGGCCTGATAATATTATTCCTAACAACAGGTATTCCGGCAAATCCATTTAAACCTGTTCCGCTAAAAATATTTAAGAGAACTGTTTCTGTATTGTCGCTCTGATTATGTGCTGTTACAATTTTATCACACTTGAGTTTTCTGCATATTGTTTCTAAATAATAATAACGAAGATTTCTTGCTGCTTCTTCTAAAGACATTTTATTTTTTTTTGCGAAACTCTGAACATTTATTTTTTTTGATACCATAGGAATTTTGTAATCATCACAAAATTTAATCGCAAATTCTTCATCTTTATCAGATTCCTTACCCCGCAACAGATGGTTAAAATGAACTGCTGCCAGATCAACTTTATACTTAATACGGAATTTGTAGAGAAAATGGAGCATAAAAACTGAATCGGGTCCGCCGCTGAAAGCTACAAGTAATTTTTCCCCGGGGTTAATTAATTTGTAATGAGAAATAAATTCAATTACTTTTTGTTCGGTTTTTTTCATTTCACTTTTGTTAAAAATCTATCGGCGAATAAGCCTGATAAGCAGATCGTCACCCACTTTATCATAGTCTTTAATGAAATACTTGAGAGCTTTAGATAATGATTTTACACCAAAACCGTTTGTAAGAGAATAACCGTTACCAAGAATTTTAGGACCAACAAAAATCAGAATTTCATCCTCTAACTTTTCACTTATGAAATTAGAAAATACTTTCCCTCCTCCTTCAACCAATAAAGATGTAATATTTTTCTCCCCTAATTTTTTAAGGATTGCAGTCAAATCCAGATCATTGTTTTTTTTATGCGGGGCAAAAATAACTTCAACTCCACTTGCTTCAAATTTAGCAAGTTTCTTTTTTCTTACTTTATTCTTTTTAGATGTAACGACAATAAGATTTCTATCGTAATTCTTTTGAATTAGATCGGAATGATGACTCAATTTCAATTCGGAATCGAGAATAATTCTCTTTGGATTTCTTCCTTCAACAAGCCTTACTGTTAGCTGCGGATTATCTTTTTTAACAGTATTATAACCAATAAGAACAGCATCATGCTCGCTGCGCAATTGGTGACTCATACTTCTCGATTCTACTGATGTAATCCACTTTGAATTACCCGATTCATCTGCAATCTTACCATCAATAGTAGTAGCCATCTTAAGTGTTACATAGGGTAGAGTAGAACTTGAGTACTTAAAATAAAATTTGTTCAGCTCGTAACATTCTTTTTCGAGAATTCCGGTAACAACCTCTATTCCGGCTTTTTTCAATTTTTTAATTGAATTACCGCCTAATGACGGATTAGTATTTACTGAACCAATGACAATCCTGTTTATCTTAGAGTCGATTATTCGATCTAAACATTTGAAATCTTTTTGTGAAGATGAACAGGGCTCTAAGTTGGTATAGAGAGTAGATCCTTCGGGATTTTCTTTTGCCCCTTCAATTGCAAGAATTTCCGGGCTAACTTCATCAGGTGAACTACGGTAGGATGCCCCGATTATCTTATCATTTTTAACTACCAGCGAACCTACAAGCGGTTTAGGACTTACCCTTCCTTTCCCTTTCTTTGCAAGTTCTAATGCAATTTGTATGTATGATTCATCTAGCAAGATTAGTCTATGTTTATTACTTCAAAATTAATTGTTCCGGCCGGTACTTTTGCCTGAACTTTCTGTCCGACTTTTGCGCCCATCAATGCCTGTCCAACAGGAGATGAAATTGAAATTTTACCTTTTTCAAGGTCTGCTTCTTCAGGAGAAACAAGTGTGTACTTAAATGTTTTCTTGTTATTCAGATTTTTTACAGTAAGAGTAGATAAAATATGAGCCTGATCTTTAGGCATATTTGATATATCTATAACACGTGCGCGTGAAAGAAGCTCTTCTAGTTTACTGATTTTTAATTCAAGCAAACCCTGTTCTTCTTTTGCCGCATCATATTCTGCATTTTCGGATAGATCCCCATGAGAACGTGCTTCTGCAATTCTTTCAGCCATGGATTTCCGTCCATTTGTCTTTAAATCAGTAAGTTCTTTTTCCATCTCACGAATTTTTTCTTTACTCAGATATACAAAATTTGTCACTGATTTAACTCCTTTAACTGGTGGTATAAAAAAAATTGCCATCGTCCGACAAATGCCTGACAATGGCGCTGAAAAAATAAGAAGATTATGATTGTATTGCAAGCAAAGGATGTCTTTTTAGATTTCTTAAAATCAGGATCCTTTTTTATTTAATACATAAAATATAAAAGGGACAAAAAATATAACAAACAGTGCTGATGTAAATATTCCACCTACTATACTTAAACTAAGATTTTTCCAGAAACTGGACTCAGCACTAACGATGAAAGGTATTAGAGAAAATATTGTTGTAGCAGAAGTTGAGACAATTGCGCGGATTCTGGTAGATGATGATCTTATAATTTCATCAATAGTACAATTATTTACATTTTTAGATAAATAGTTTATTAGCATTATTGAATTACTAACAGATAATCCTATTAACAATAACATTCCGGAATATGCCCCTCTTTCTATATTTAAATCGAATAACCAGAAAAGGAATACGGATCCGACTAATGCAAATGGAATAGAAAGGATAATTATAAATGGTTTCTTTAATGATTCTAAATGTGAAGCCGTTATCATAAAAATAATTATCAGTGCTGCAATAAATACCAGAAGTATATCTAACTCATCCTTTTCATTAAAAAGGAATGAAAATTCAGCTGGCTTTAGACTATAACCCTCCGGTATAATCATTGATTGGATTGATGTTTCCATAAACTTCTGCCCGTATTTATACGGTCCCTTGAATTCAAAGCTTACATTTCTTACGTATTGCTGATCTTCCCTATTAATTGAAGATAAAACTTTCCTTTCCTGAAATTGAATTAAATCTCTTACCTTCAAGAGGCTTTGTTTTGGATTAGATACAATAATATTTTCCAGATCATTAAGTTGAAGATCATTATAATTCGAAAATTTAACACTGTATTCTACCTCTTCATTATTAATCCGGAATCTATCATTTGTAAAATTACCGCCGCTATTTTTTGCAATTATTGAAAAAAGCTCATTAACTGAAATATTGTATGCCGATAACTTTTCACGATCTATCTTTCCAATAATCTCAAATGTTTCCGGCGACCAGTAGAAAACCGACTTATCAATATCTACATTATCTACCCTCGGATTTTTAATTATCTTAGACCGGAATTCTTCTGCCAGGGATTTTACCCTTTCATAATTGAATCCTTTTATTACAACATTAAACATACTGCTGGTACCGCCTCCAGCATTCGAAAAACCCGGTCCAAATCCATAAACATATGAATTAACACCGCCTAATCTTGTAGCGTAAGCTGTAACATAGTTTTTCAAAATGTATGGGAATGCTGTATTTGCCTGTGCTTCTGTAAACTCCACTCGTAATGTTGCATTCTCTTCATCCATAATATTTACGATAAGATTTTCATAATTATTTTTGTACTGCATTATATCATTTTCTAAATCAGTGCTAAGTTTATTTATTCTTTCAATCCTGTTTCCATTAGGCAGCTCAAGTCTTATATATATGTACGTCTCTTCTCCATATTTCCATAATTCTCCTCTGGTAACATGATTAAAAAATAAATTTAAACTTCCACCCAATACATAATTAACATAAGGTTTAATATCACTATACAGTTCGGAATCGAAAACAGAATTGTAAATATCACCAATCAACGGAGATTCAATTCTATTGGGTATTAACCAAACCGGTATTCCTATTAGTAGTATCAATAAAGCAATACTGATTTTTTTCCTTTTAATTATACCGGTCGTAATAAATTTATAAATCTTGTATAAAACTTTTGTAAGACCT
>CAZEBL010000054.1:0-14030 GCA_964510325.1 uncultured Melioribacter sp.
CGGCAAGACAATATCGGCATAACGAGCTGTATCAGTCATAAACTGTTCATGAACAACTATGAACTCAACTAATTTTTCATCCTGTAATATTTTTGCTGTGCGGTTAACATTTGCATGCTGATTTATCAATGCATTAGTTGCAACTGCATAAATTAGTTTGATATTATTATCAAGTTTATCTGCGCCGACAACACCTTCTTCAGCAGTTAGTTCCTTTCCGCGTAACACAGCTTCAGTCCAAAGAAATGTTGGGATTCTTGTTTTAATTGGATTCGGACCGGTTGGAAAAACATTCCAGAATGGACCGCCGTCATCTGCCTGAAGAGCTATTCCGCTTGCACATCCGCCGGGAATCCCAATATTACCTGTAATTGCAGCGAGAACGCATCCCCCTATTACTGCGGTTTCTCCATATGCACGTCTCTGCATTCCATAGCCCTGATAGAGCATTGCAGGTTTTATAGTTGCATACTCACGTGCAATTTTAATAATTGTTTCTTTAGGAACAGTTGTGATCTCCTCAGCCCATTGCGGGGTTTTAGGAATTCCATCGCGTGTTCCTAAAATATAATCTTTATAACTTTCCTCATTTTCCAATCTTTTTGGCATTTGAGATGAATCGAATCCAACACAATATTTTGAAACGAAATCTTTATCAAAAATATTTTCTGTTATCATTACATAAGCCATTGCACTCATCATTGCAACATCGGTTCCGGGACGTATTGGAATCCATTCATCCGAAAGCGCAACTGCACTCATACTCATTCGCGGATCGATACAAATTATTTTTGCACCGTTCTCTTTGGCTTTCTTAAGAAAATATTCGCTGTTCGTTCCATCGCGCATCTCGCATGGGTTCCAGCTCCACATAATTATGTATTTCGAATTGACCCAATCCTGACGTTGATTTCCCGTAACACTTGTACCGAACAAATAAGGAGTAGCTTTAGAAATTGCCGCCCAGCTGTAACTATTATAAAATCCGAGCGATCCGCCAATTAAATTGAAAAGTCGGACTGCAGTTTGTCTTCCGTTAACCTGATTATAACTTCCTGTACCATAAGGAACATAAATTGAACTGTTGCCATAAGTATTTTTTATTCGTTTTATTTCGGATACGATTTTGCTGTAAGCTTCATCCCATGTTATCCGTTCAAATTTTCCTTCGCCGCGTTTTCCGATACGTTTGAGAGGATATTTTAATCTATCCGGATGATATTGACGTTTACGGTAAGCTCTTCCTCTTATGCACGCTCTCAATTGCGGGTCTTCGATTGAATCATTCGGACGGTCGTCGGTTTCAATCCGAATAATTTTTTTATCCTTCACAAAAATTTTTAACAAACATCTTCCGCCGCAATTATGTGCAGGACATCCTGTTCTGATAATTTCATCTGCTAATAGAAAAGGTTGGGTTGTAGATTCGATAGAACCGATTACTTCGGAGATTCCTCCGACGGTTAATGCCGTGGCGCCAAGAGCAGAAGACCATTTTAAGAATTCGCGTCTTGAAAGTCCAAAAGGATTATTAGAGTTGTCTTCCCTTTCTTTCATCTGATAAAATTTTATTTCTAAAGCAACTTAGTTGAAAGGATGAAAAGATGAAAGAGCAAAAAATTTTTTAATCTGAATTTTTAGAGGGAAAATCTGATTAATAAATGTGTAGATGGAATATTTGAACCGGCCCAATAAATTTGAGCCGGTTTAATGAAAATAATTATAGATTTATTTCTAATAATTCGTTGGGGTGATAACCCTTTTTAATAATTCTGCTTCCCTTAAAAAGTGCCCATGCCGGCATTGTCTGATGTGCTTTTGTCATCTGATACAATTGCTGAGCGCTGTTACCAATAAATATGTAAACTGCTTTATTGGGATTATACGGATTAGGATATGTAAGGTATAATCCATTATCATTATTATTATATAATATTCCGTTCCACTTAAAGAAATATTTTCCGCTTTCAATTCCAAACTGTGCTAAAATCTTTTCAGCTATAGAATTTTCCGATGGACCGCCAAGGATTATAAGATCATTATTCTTAAGCTCTTCTTCACTTACTTCGCTATCTTTTATTAGCGGTTGAAATTTTTCTGTAAACCGGTCCGCAACCATCTTTTGATAACGGAGCGCAATTGTATGATTAGCTTCTATCTGCTGGGTCGTTCCGTAAATTATGATTGATGTCGCAAAGTCATCAAAGAAATTCTGATATGTATAGAAATTATTGTTTTTAACAGGAACATCGTTGCCGTAATTAAATATTACTTTCCCTGGTTTTTCTTTTAGAACGAATTGATATTTATTCTCACTGCCCTTTACTTCTATCAACTTGATTATTCTCTCATTTCCGCTTTCTATTGCAATAGTTGTGTAAAAGTTAAACAATGGGTTGTGCTGTTTCAGATTTATATTTAAAGTCCATTTATCGTCGGATTGAATAACATCCGCATTAATATCAACATTAGGAATTTCTTCTTTCTCGAGCCATTGTAAAATAAAACTTCTCAATTGCTTTCCGGTTATTTTCTCTGCGAATGTAATAAACTGTTCGGTTGTAATATTCTTTTCTCGGAAATCGTTATGAATTTTATTCATCATCTCAGCAAATATTTTATTGCCAAGAACAAGTCTTAGCTGATGTAATAAAAAAGTCCCCTTTATTCTTGGAATCTGATAGTGATTGTATTTATCATAAACTGTTTTAGCGTTAAGCGGAGCAAGAGTTCCTTCCTTTATGATTACATACAACAGACGGTAATTAAGCTCCGTTAATTCGTCTCTGGAATAGATAAATGCAACATCAATATTCGAGGGCATCTGTTTAAGAAAATTATAATATGATGCGGTAGCACTTACAAACCAGTTCTCCTTTTCCGATGTAGGATAAACAGTTCCTTTCCACAAACTATTTTTATTGAATGAATAAATTTCTTTTACTTCGCTTAATAAGTTAGAAGGTTCTTTTGCTGCTTGTTGAAGAGTTGTTTTATTTTTTAATTCCTTCAGTTTTTCTGCGACGTAAACAGGATTTGCTACAGTATATCCAAGAGTAAACCGCGGAAGCGCATTCGGTAAATCCGGAATTCTTCCGTTCTCACCTACAAATTGTTCACGCAGAGTTACCTTACCTGTGTGAGCGAAGAACATAAGATTCTCTGCCATATCCGATGTTGTAACTTTGCCATCGCATGCGTGTGGACGGTTGATTGGTGATGAATTCCACAAATCAAACGCTGCCTTTTGATCAATATTACCTTTCATT
This sequence comes from uncultured Melioribacter sp., assembly GCA_964510325.1. Lineage (GTDB taxonomy): Bacteria > Bacteroidota > Ignavibacteria > Ignavibacteriales > Melioribacteraceae > DSXH01. The sequence continues at coordinate 3,270 of CAZEBL010000054.1, forward strand.
TGTTGGTAAAAATTCCAGAATGCAATATCGCGGTTAGCCGGTCGCCAGATTATATCTGCCGGTGATTCTTCTGCATTCTGAATATATTCTTTTCGTACTTCAAGATCTTTGTTGTTATTATTGCTCCAATAAAAATCTTTTGCATCATTGTACCATTCATTTTTCGAACTTCTCCATAATTTCCATTTATTTGTACCAAGAAGAAAAATTCCAATCTCATTTTTCTTTACATCTGCAACAAGCCAGTCGTTTGTGTACATTCCGTTATTCTTTGTCGTCATAATCTTTACAACGTCGTCAATGCTATTTGCATATTGGGCGGCTTTTCGAATTCTATTGGATTGAGGGATTCCATCCGGATTGTATGGAGTCTGCTGAACTGTGGTTTCGCCTAGCATTATTCCAGCGCTGTTGATATAAAAATCTGCACCCGAATGGATTCCCCCCGGATAAGTCTGATAAACCAACCGGTTCCCTTCAGATGGTTGAACGTCGGCAATTACATTCCAGTGATAACCTGTGTATCCGCCCCACATAAAAATTTGACCGTAAACAATTTTTCCATCCTTTGTTGCTGAGTTATTTGCAAGGAACGCAGAGCATTTATGCAGACGTTCTGTTATGTTCAGTTCGTCCTCATTAGATAAAAAACTTTTTCCGGTCAATGGATTGGGCGTTACACGCAGTGCACTCTGAGCATAATCAAGATCAATTGATGAGTTTATAGAAACTATATCCAGAAAATCAACCGGGCGATCAAACACTTTTGCACCCGCTTTTGCTGCTCCATCGGCAATTCCTTTCATCTCTGTTAAATATTCTTCCTCGTATTTTCTAAGCATCATTGCATCAACTTCAAATCGAGTTCTGTTCCATCCGTTTTGCGGATCGGAACTATTATAATTTACGGCAAGCTTCTCTATAAACGTTTTAATTTCATCGGCAAGCAGATAGCCATACTGGTAACCGCGGTCATAAGGTTTACCTTCGATGTGCACAAAGATCCAACCTTTATCTTCATAACGAAATGCAGGTCCGTACCATTTAACAGTTTCAAGCGGAATATATTCAGAGATCTCAGTTACTTCGTATAACTCAACATCGTCAAACCAGACTTTACCCTTTGCATTTCCGTTATATCCTAAATGCAAACGAATTCTATCTTTCGATTTGGTAGCAACAAACATTACTTCAATTTTTTGCCAATCTTTTGTTGATCCAATTGATTGCGAGCTGTTTGTAAATGGAAATGATTCCATGGTAAGTGCGGCTGCTACTGATGTTGGATATTGATCAATTGGATTTGTAAATGCATTCTCCGTTTTAACCCATGCACTTAATTTGTAAATATGACCGACTTTAAGATTTATTTCCTCTGAAGATAAAAAGCTCTGTGCCCAGTTATCATGATTAATGAAAACAGAAATATTTCCAGAATGAAAAGTTCTTTTTGTGAATTCAACTTTTCCTTTCGAGTCAACAATCCAGTTTTCTGCACTTCCAGAGGAATTTAATTTTTCAAATCCCGGATTAAGAATTTTAATTTGGTTTGATTGTGCAAAGGAAATACCGCCTACAAATAACAAGATTCCTGATAAAAAAAGAATGGTCTGTTTTCTCATTGGTCACTCTTATTTTTTGATTTTGGGCGTAAAGATAGGCATAACTAAGGTAGATTTAAAAGTGAAAAAGTATTTAACGGATTAAGATTAGAAATAAATCTTCTTCTGTGCGAGGGGGCTATCTCTCAATAAATCTACAACAAATGTTTCAAGAATTGCCAGGTAAGATTCTTTATTAGGTAATGCTAATAATTTCTGTTTTGATTGAAGTTTTCCAAAAGCAGCAATTTTTCCGTTATGATTATCCCATAAAAGGTATTCTATTCCGGCATTAAACACAAAAAAAGATTCGGAACCGCAGCCCATAAACACTCCCTTTTCATCTCCCGATTTATTGAAGTAAGCATCTTCAATAAAGAAAATATACTTGGGAATAATATCTTCGTAAACCAGGTTTTTGATTTTGGGTACATAAATTCTTTGAGTTGTATCTCTACCATCTGGATTAATATGATCGAATTTAATGGGAGTTTTTAAGGATTTTTTTTCCGCTTTGGTAATTTTTGAAAATGAATTTTCTGCCAGTAGAATGGGCATGTAGTTCTCCAGCAGCTCTATCTCTTTTGCAGTTAGTGTTTCATTTGATTTGTTTTTTCTTTCTATATATTCCTGGAGCTGGTTCGCCTCAAACAGATTAGTAATAAAAGGCATAATAAGAATCTCAACCCCAGATTGATTAAGATTTTTATATTCTGGTGCAACAAATGTAAAGCGGTCCGATGCCATGCATGAAAAAACAACAAAGGATATTAATAACAGTACAATATGATTTCTATACTTTTTCAATACTTCCATCACTAATTAAAGTAACGGTTCAAAAAATAATTCTGTAATTAATTAATATCAACACATTTATAAAGATGATTTAATTCTAGAAAAGTTCTGAAGATACTTTATTTTTACACCTATAAAATTGGAGAGTTAAAATGGCTTTTAATCTATCGCGAACTGTATTAGGATTGTGGCGTTTAAATAACTGGAACTACTCAACAAAAGAACTAAGTGACTTGATAAACCAATGTATTGATTTAGGCATAACATCTTTCGACCATGCTGATATTTATGGAGATTATGAATGTGAAATTCTCTTTGGAAATGTTTTAAACAATAGTCCTCAGTTACGTAATAAAATGCAGCTTGTTACAAAATGCGGAATTAAATTGCTTTCATCCAAATACCCCGAAAGAAAAATTAAGTATTACGACACGAGTAAAAAACATATTATTGATTCCGTTAACAAATCACTTCAGAATTTAAAAACCGATTACATAGATTTACTTCTCATTCACCGTCCTGATCCTTTTATGAATGCAGATGAGGTTGCTGCTTCATTTCAAGAGTTGAAAGATTCCGGGAAGGTATTAGAATTCGGTGTTTCAAATTTTCTGCCGCATCAATTCAATATGCTACAATCGAGATTGACATTCCCTCTTGTAACAAATCAAATCGAGGTCTCAGTTTTAAATCATGAGAACTTTGATAACGGTAGCATCGATTTCTTACAGGAAAGAAAAATTGCGCCAATGGTCTGGTCACCTCTTGCCGGGGGAAAATTATTTTACGACAACACAGAAAGTACGAATCAAGTCCGTTCATTACTTCACGAATTAGCAAACAAATATGACGCTCCTTCAATCGATTCAATTGCAACAGCATGGTTATTTGTTCACCCGGTTAACTTTAGTGTTGTTATTGGAAGCGGAAAAATTGAGCGGATTAAGTCTGCGTTATACGGAGAAAAAATAAATTTGAGTCGTGAAGATTGGTTTAGAATCTGGACAACTGCAAGAGGAGCAGACGTTCCATAAAAAAACCCCGAGAACTTCCCGGGGTCTTTTAATGAAATCTAAACGAGCTATTAAAATTCTGAATTAAGAAGACCTAAAACATTCATAAGCTCAAACTGTTTTGTAAAGTAACTAAACTGCGCCTGAATATCATTGTTCTGTGCTTGTAAATAATCACGATACGATTGCTGCATTTCAATAAAAGTAGCAGAGCCAAGTTCATAATTTTCACTTTTTATATTCCAGTTCATTCTTGCAGCAATTAAACTTTTCTGGGTTACTTCTACCTGGGTTTTTGCCGTTTCAAGATCAAGCAAAGTATTTTTTACCTGTGCTTTAATTTCTTTTTCAAGTGCATTAAGATCTTCAGTTGCATTTTTTATTTGAACATTTGCCGATTGAATTGCAAAATCAGTGTTCCAGTTAGAAAAGATTGGAAAGTTTAGCGAGAGCCCGAGGCTGAATATACGTCTATTAAAAAGATCACCGGGTTTAATAGCACTGGTTGAATATCTGTAGTTTCCGCTTAGCGTTGGGAATAAACCAGAGCGTGCAATTGTCATCTGATACTCCGCGCTCTCTAATTTTAATTTCTGACTTTGATAATCTTTTCTATTCTTTAAAGCAGTATCGAATAGTTTTGCCTGATCTTCTTTTGTGTAGTAATTGAAATTAACTTCCTGTGGTGGTTCGAAAGTATATTCTCCTGTAATATCAAGGGTCAAGTACTTGAGCAAATTAATTTTGGCTTTTTCGTAATTTGTCCTTGCCTGAAGAAGAGAGAGTTCGGAATTAGCTGTCTGAACATCCTGCGAATAAACATCGGATACAGTAATCATCTTCAAATCGAGCATTTCTTTAATTTTCTCAGATAGATTTTTATTATAAGTATGATTTTCTTCCTGGAATTTAAGGAGCCGTTCATAACTTATAATTGAGAAATAAAGACTTGCTGTTTGAAGAACAATATCCTGTCTTAGCTTATCAAAGTCGAACAGAGCTGAATTAAGATTTGTTTCTTTCTGCTTGATATTAGCGTAATTGGAAAGTCCATTAAATAATGTAACGTTACCGCTTGCAGATAATGAATAACTTCTAGAATCAACCTGCGAAGGAGGAATTATTTGCTCTCTTCCAAAGAAGTCGAGTTGTGTGCCACCGTCATCATTAGTTCTGGACCATCCCCAGGATCCGCCGATTCCAAGCGTTGGTATTAAATCTCCGTATGCTGTTTTAACACTGGCTTGCTGTGTAACAAGACTATTCTGAGATTTTACTAAACTGGTATTGCTATGTAATGCAATCGAAATTGCATCGTTTAGTGTTAATTTCTTTTGTGCAAATGAGGTTGAAAAGAAAATTAACATAATTACTACAACTATATTTTTAATTTTTTTCATTCTTGATCTCTAAATATTTTTCAGTAATTACCAATTCATCTTAAATGATGGTTATAATTTATTCATATCTTAATGCATCAATTGGATTAAGTTTTGAAGCTTTTCTTGCCGGGTAAAACCCGAAGAAAATTCCAATTGCACCTGCAAATCCGAATGCAAGAAAAATAATTTCAGGCTGAATATTTGCTGCCTGACTCGTATAATTATTCAGAAGGTAAGAGACCCCGAAGGAAAGGGCCACTCCCAAAATCCCTCCAGCCAGACTTAATACAACTGCTTCTGTTAAAAATTGTATTAAAATATCAGATGATCTTGCACCAATTGAAAGTCTAATTCCAATTTCACGAGTACGTTCTGTAACAGAGACAAGCATAATATTCATAATGCCGATACCACCAACAATTAACGAAACACCGGCAACAGAGCCAAGTAAAATGGTTAAGATTTTGGAAGTTTCCGTTGCAGCAGTTGCTAAATCCGCCTGATCTTGAATTGTGAAATCATCTTCTTCGCCTTGTGTTAATTTATGGGCTTCGCGCATTATCTTTCTTAACTCTTCTTTTGCTTTTGGAATCTGATTTGCCGAGACTGCACTAACTTGAATCGACCCGATAAATCTTCCACCGGAAAGTCTTTCGTGAACTGTTCTTGAAGGCGCTAAAATTATATCGTCGTTACTTGTACCAACAGAAGTTTGACCTTTTTCTGCAAGAACACCAATTATCTTAAAAGGAACATTTCTAATTCTAACCTGTTGACCAATAGGATCATCATCGGGAAATAGATTTTTTGCAACTTCAGATCCGAGGACGCATACTTTTGATCTTGCCAGTACATCTCTTTCTGTAAAGAACTCACCTGATTTTAATTTCCATGCTCTTATTTCGAGATAATCTTCTGAGACACCCTGAACCTGTGTAAACCAGTTACCAACACCACCAATAATCTGCCCACCGGAACGCACGATTGGTGTAACACCGGTTATAAGTGTCGCTTCATCTTTAATTTTTTGAACATCATCAAATGTGAATCTATTGAACGAGCCCATTCCTCTATTAACACCTCCACTGGCAGATGCACCCGGAGTTATTACAATTAGATTGGATCCTAAAGAAGAGATTTGATCTTCAACTTGCTTCTGGGCGCCATCGCCTATTGCCACCATTACAACAACTGCAGCTACACCAATTATAATTCCAAGAGCAGTAAGAAGACTTCTCATTCTAGATTTCATTATGCTTCTAAAAGCTACCTTAAGAATATTTTTTACTTGCATAATTAATCCTCCTCTACCCGAAGAACAGAATCTTCACCTAATTTTTTAATTTCTTCTTTACCGAACAATCTGTTTTTAATAGTAAAATCTTTAATCACCTTGCCATCTCTCATTTCAATAATTCGTTTTGCAAAAAGTGCAAAATCGCGTTCATGTGTAACTAAAACAATAGTAATTCCTTCATCATTCAATTCCTGAAAAACAGAGAAGACTTCAACCGAAGTTCTACTATCAAGGTTACCCGTTGGTTCATCGGCTAAAATTAGAGAAGGTTCGTTTACAAGAGCGCGTGCTATTGCAACTCTTTGCTGCTGTCCTCCGGAAAGCTGACTTGGTATATGGTGCATTCTATCTCCAAGTCCAACACGTTCAAGTGCTTTCTTGGCTTTTTCTACCGGATCTTTAACATTATGCGTTCTATCATAAAGCAGAGGAAGCTCTACATTTTCAAGAGCGGTTGTTCTTGATAATAGATTGAATCCCTGAAACACAAAACCGATTTTCTGATTTCTAATAGATGCATATTGATTAGGTGTAAATTTACTTGTGTCCTGTCCGTCTATAAAATACTCGCCGGATGTTGGTTTATCAAGACAGCCAAGCAGATTCATTAGTGTTGATTTACCGGAGCCGGACGCACCCATTATTGCGACAAATTCACCCTCATCAATATTGATATCAACTTTTCTTAGAGCATGAACTTCTACTTCTCCAATTACATAAGTTTTGGACAATCCGGAAGTTCTGATAATATTTCTAGCCAAAGTGAACCTCCTTAAAATCCTCTTCCAAAACCTGGAGGTCTGTTTTGCTGTGTTGGATTTAATGGATTTGTTGAACTTGTTTTAGTATCCGGCTCAACAATGCCCGTAATTAGTTTCATCCCTTCTTTAATATTTCTGCTTCTAACAATTTCAGTATTTTTCCCATCGCTAATTCCTAGGAATACCATTCCCATTGCAAGCTTACCATCGTCATCAAGATACCAGACTCTTCCAAAATTTCTATTACGTCCTCCTTGTTGATTTCCTCTCATAAAATTCATTCCGCCGCCATTTCCATTACCAGATCCCATTTGTCCGAATCCCATGCCCATTCCTCTATTCTTTAAGCTATCGGGCATATTTTTAATTTGCTCTTCCATTCTTTTAGTAAACTCAGCCATCATTTCTTCTGTTGGTGTAAAACGTAATGCAACATTTGGTACAATAAGAACATCATCTTTTTCAGCAACATAAAAATCGACCGTAGCTGTCATTCCGGGTAATAATAGTTTCTCTTTGTTGTCGGCTTTAATAACAACTGTATAGTTTACAACGTTTTGAATAGTTTGCGGACTCAATCTTATTTGTGATACTTCCCCTTCAAATTTTTTATCCTGGAATGATTGAACGGTAAATTGAACTCTCTGACCAATTTTTATTTGACCGATGTCGCTTTCGTCAACATTTGCAAGAATTCTCATTGAAGATAGGTCTTCAACCATAGTGAAAAGGGTGGGTGCGGATAAACTTGCCGCAACAGTCTGCCCCTGTTCAACATTACGATTAATTATTTTGCCTGAAATCGGTGCGGTTATAAATGCATATTCAAGATTTGTTTTTGCCTTTTCAATTGCAAACTCGGCTGATTTTAATGAAGCGAGCGCGGTTTCAATTTGTGTTTGTGAAGCAATAAAATCTAACTCGCTAATAAATTTCTTTTCGTAAAGCCGTTTATTACGTTCGTGTTTTGCCAGTGCTTCATTATACTGAGCTTTGGTTCTCTCAAGAATAGCTTGCTGGTCTCTAACCTGAGCAGCAAGAAGGGTTGTGTCTATTAATGCAAGCAGTTGACCTTTTTTAACTTCATCATTGAAATCAACATACAGTTTTGCGATTCTTCCCGATACCTGTGTTCCAACTTCTACTGTTGATAATGCTTCGAGAGTTCCGGTGCTTGTTATTGTATTTGTAATTTTACCTTTCTTAACCTCTACGAAGTTAAATTTACTCTCTTCGGAGTCGCCATCACTAAACAGAAGAAAAGCAGTAACAACAACAGCAACAGCAATAATACCATAAATTAAATATTTCTTTTTCATTACAATGCCTTATATAGAATTAGTTTTCGAATAAATTAATTACCGCCTGGACGCATCTGTTGTCTTCTGGCTTGCATTTCTTCCTGATATTTTTTGTATTCGGCTTTTTGTTTATCAGTAAGAATTTTTTCGATCTTCTTATTAGTCTCTTCTCTAAGCTTCATCATTTGATCTCTCATTTGTTCACGATCGCCGCCGCTGCTGAACATTCCTTGCATCTGTTCAGATTGCTTTGCATAAATATCTTCAATTTGCTTGGTCTGTTTATCGTCTAGTTTAAGTCTTTCTTTTAATTCTTTTGCGCGTTCTTTAGGATCGAACCGGGGCTGTGCAACTATAGTTGAAAATGAAACAGTAAAAAGTAAACCGAGTACAAATAATTTGCGTAACATTTTTTACTCCATCTTTTATTAATGATTAAAAAAACTTAGCTTTATTGAGCGGTAAAATTAATAGTTGTTCTTTAATTAAACTACATTTTTGCCGAATAACTACATATAAAGACAATTAATTTAAAAGACGGGTTTAACCATTTATTAGCCATTTTTAAAAACTTTACCGACAAAATCCCTCCAAATTCATTGAATATGTTGAATTTAGATTAAAAAGAAAGCCGGAAACCTGTTTTGGATATTATATTTTGCTCGATAAAAAAATCAATTAAATAATGGGATGCCCGGCGGATCCTTTCCTTGAATTCCCCAAACTGAGTTGTTTCAAGATGTAATAGAAAAATTTTGTATTGCGCTTGGTTTTATTAACTACTTTCCGGAATTGCAGAAACAAAGTCTTCGCGTATTGGACTAAAAGTATCAACAAGAATTCCTTCTTCCATACATAATACACTGTGTTCAATATCCGGCGGCGCAAAAAATCCATCGCTGGCTTGGAGTATTTTTTTCTCAGTGCCGATAGTCACTTCAAATTTACCGCTTGCAACATAAGTGGATTGATTATGCGGGTGTTTGTGGAGTGCGCCGATAGCTCCCTTTTCGAAGTGAATTTGCACCATCATAATATCATCATTATAACCCATGAATTTTCTTTTTAAGCCGGGTACAAATTCCTGCCAATCCATTTTATTTGTTTCAATAAAAAATTTACTTTGATATTTCATAGACTTACTTTTTTATTTTGATATAAATCAGAATTAACGTTCAACTCTTCCCGATCCGCCGCTCTTAATAAGTTTTTCTACTTCATCTACTGATACGTGATTAAAATCTCCGGGAATAGTTTGCTTTAGACATGATGCAGCAACTGCAAATTCAATTGCATCTTTCGAATTACTTTTAGCAAGGAGACCGTAAATCAATCCTGAGGCAAACGCATCTCCGCCGCCAACTCTATCTACAATTTGAATATCATATCTTGTAGTTCTATATGGTGTTTTACAATCTTTATCATCAAGAAGTAGGGCGCTCCATCCGTTTCTGGAAGCCGAATAACTTTCTCTCAATGTAATTGCAACTGCTTCGAATGAGAATTTTTCTTTCAATTCTTTGGCAAGTTCAAAATATCCGGCTTCATCCAATTTAGCTTTATGAATATCAGTTCCTTCCGGTTTCATACCGAGACTCTTTTCCGCGTCTTCTTCGTTCGCAATACAAACATCAACATATTCCATTAGAGGAATCATTACAGATTGAGCTTCCTTTTCAGTCCATAACTTTGCTCTAAAATTTAAGTCGCAACTAATTTTAGCATTTTTAGACTTGGCGATTTTGCATGCATTAATTAAACACTCCTGAGCGTTTTTACCTAATGCCGGTGTTATACCTGTAAAATGAAACCATGCAGAACTTTCCAAGACTTTTTCCCAATTAATATCATCTACTTTAATTTGACTAACTGAGGAATTTGATCGGTCATAAATTACCTTAGATGCTCGCTGACTTGCACCGGTTTCCAGAAAATAGATTCCGATTCTTTCACCGCCACGGGCAATAAAATCTGTGTTAACACCAAACCTTCTTAAATGATTAATTGCAGCTTGACCAATTTCATGTTTTGGTAATTTTGTAACAAAGTAACTATCCAAACCAAAATTTGAAATTGAGACTGCAACATTTGCTTCGCCACCACCATAAGTCACATCAAAATTTTGTGATTGAACAAATCTTTCAAAGTTGGGGGTACTTAGCCGCAACATAATTTCTCCGAATGTTACTACTTTTTTTGACATTTTTTTCTCTTATAAAATTTTAATCACTGTTAATTCAAAAAAATTCTTAATTTAATATCTAAATCTAATTTCAATGCGCTTAATTATAAAGCAAATTCCATTTAATAACACATATTAAATTGTATGTTAAGGATTTTCTGTAACAAATATTAAAAAAGGCTCAAAAAATTAATCTTGAGCCCATTTGTGCATCCAGCCGGATTCGAACCGGCGACCTGCTGATTAAGAGTCAGATGCTCTACCAGCTGAGCTATGGATGCGGTGCAAAAATAAGGAAAATTGAGAACCCAACAAAACCGGACAATTATTAACTAAAAAATAATTTAGAGAACGTTCTATTTTTCGATTAAGTTTTACTAATTTTATACAGTAATAGTAAAAGCACTTCCCCTTCTTTGAATCAAAAAT